>JAQNCM010000628.1 GCA_029237615.1 Mucilaginibacter sp. | reverse complement strand
CTACCGCTTCTGGCTGACCGGCCAGGCCGCCCAGAACACCTCGGCTCCGGTGACGCTGACCTTCCTGCCCAACAGCTGGTCCTACTACCTCAGCGCGCTGCCGACGACGATCGCCGCGGTCACGGTCACCGTGACGCAGCAGAACGGCGCCTACACCGCCCCGGTCACCGTTCAGATCACGATCCCGGACGCGAACGCCGGGAACACGACCGATCCGAACCTCGCCGGCTACACGATCGACCCGAACTCGCTCGACCTCACGAAGCTGACGTTCCACTCCCCCGACGGCTGGACGATGGTCATCGACCCGACCCGCCGGGCGACGCTCGTCAACGGGACGACCGACGCGTTCAACATCCCGGTCATCATCACGCTGCCAACGATCACCTCGAGCACCCTGAGCTCGATCTCGACGTCCTTCTCGGTGACGCTGAAGGACACGCAGTGGGCGTCGTTCTACGGCCCGCCGAATAGCGCCGTCGCCGGCACGAGCGGTGACAGCAAGAACACGTACACCGCAGCGAGCTTCCCGAGCCGCAGCTACCTGGACGTGACCCTCGTCCCGGCGTCGGGCCAGCAGATCGACTCGAACACGATCCCGGGCACGGGGAACATCACGCTGGCCGGCTCGGGCACCGGCACGGTCTCCTTCGACAGCGGCTCGCCGAATCCGGTCTCGCTCGGTGGCAACGTCTACCGCTACCTCCTGGACGGCAGCTTCGTCGCCGGCACGGTCAACTTGACGATCAAGGCGAACACGTTCCGGTCCGCCAATCTGCCACGCGGCCCGCCCTGGACGTACAACCTCGAACAGGACCTGTCGTTCACCGTGCAGGGCCCGACCGCCGACGTCGTCTGGGGCGACCCGACGAGCTCGACGAGCCCCGTCACCTCGCTGAACGGTGGCTCGGTCGGACGCACGGTCATCGACTCCGCCGGCTACATCGAGATCGCGTTCAACGCGACGAGCGGGCAGACCATCGACTCCGCGACGATCAACGGCAACGAGATCCAGGTCCGCGACGCGTCCGGCAACCCCGTGACGCTGACCGGCACCCCCACGCGCGTCGGCACGACGAACATCTGGCGCTACGGCTTCTCCGGCGCGCTGACCGACGGCACCTACACGGTCACCTTCCTTGCCGGCTCCTTCGGCGACACGAGCGGCGCGACGAACCAGCTCTCCAGCGAGACGTTCACGGTGGCGGAGGCGACGAGCTCGCTGACCGGGCCGGGCGGCGGCTCGGTCGTCAACCAGACGCAGGTCAACGGCCACGGCTGGCTCGACATCACGTTCCCGACGATCAACGGCTCGGCCGTCTCGCAGAGCTCGATCACGAGCTCGACGTCGATCCTCACCCTGAGCGACGCCAACAACGACCCGCTCGCGCTCGATGGCACGCCGGTCCTCATCGACCCGACGAGCAGCGTCTACCGGTTCTTCTTCGTTGGCGACACGAGCGGCACAGCGCCGAGCAGCTTCACGATCACGTTCAACGCCGGCGCGTGGACCGACTCGAGCGGCAACGCGGCTAGCTCGGCGAACTTCCCGACGGCGAGCAACATCACCGGCCAGCTCGGCTCCTGGGTCGACGTCACGCTCATCCCGACCCCAGGCTCGACCGTTGACACGACGACGTTCCTGCCGACCGGGTTCGTCACTCTCAGCGGCCCTGGCGCGAACGGCGTCACCGAGTTCACCGGTGGCCACCCGGTCGTCGCGATCGGCCCCGCGGGCGCGCACGAGTACCGCGTCCTGCTGACCGGGACGTTCGGCACCGGCGCCGTCACCGTCACGCTCCCCGCCGGCGCGTGGAGCGACTCCGCCGGCAACGCGTCACTCGCGGCGAGCGCGTCGTTCACCGTCGTCGCGCCGGCCCAGGCGTTCTTCATCGAGCTGAGCGGCGGCCTGATCGTCAACGACCCGACCGGCACGACCAGCCAGCCGCTCCTGTCGATCACCGGCGACGTCAAGCTGACGATCGACACGACGAACAAGGTCATCAACCTGAGCTTCACCGGCCAGATGACCGTGATCGGGCTCGGCACCGTCGGCGCAACGGCAGGCTTCTTCGTCGTCGACTACGGCCACCTGTTCCAGAACGGCTTGCAGATCTGGGGCGTGGCGAGCATGAACACGAACTTCTCCAAGCTCGCCCAGTACGGCATCGGGATCTACGCCTCGGCCTACCTCGAGATCAACCTCTCCGGCGCCGAGCACCACGAGACGATCTCGCTGCCCGGCCTCGGCCCGAACGGCGGCCCGCTGGTGCAGAACTACGACCTGCAGCCGTTCACGTTCGCCGTCGCCGCCGCCGGCAAGCTCACCCTCGGCGTCCCCGGCTTACCACCACTCATGAGCGTCAACGGCGGCTTCTACATCGCCCTCAGCCTGACGAAGGAGACGATCTACGTCACCGGCTCGACGATGTACGGCCAGGCGACCGGCCTCATCATCGTCCGAACCGGCCTCGACAGCACCCCGCAGAACCCCGTCACCCCGGGCGTCGCCGGCCTACTCACCGTCGGGAAGTCCGATGCGCTCGCGATCCCCGGCGTCGGGAACCTGTTCTCGGTCAGCGGATCGGTGTCGATCATGTTCAACACGACGATGCAGGACCAGTCCTTCGTCGTCCCGCAGATGTTCCTGCCGCTGCTTCCCGCCGGCGCCCCGACCACGATCACCGTCTACGGCGCGACCCCGGGGCCGAGCGGCGTCCCCGTCGCGAACACGACGCCGGCGGCCTACCTCGTCGCGACGATCCAGGCACAGCTGACGATCGGCGGCGTGCTGACGCTGAACGGCTTCATCCAGCTCAGCGTCGGCGTCACGAGCGGCCTCGACACGCAGTTCACGATCACCGGCGAGGTCGGTACGACGATTCCG
>JAQNCM010000649.1 GCA_029237615.1 Mucilaginibacter sp. | reverse complement strand
CTTTTTGTATGTATGTTACCTGCCTTGTACGCACGGGACATAACATACACGTCCTTTAGCGGCAACGAGCCCGGAGGTAGGCGTTTGGGCGGAAGGGTTACCAGGAGGAGAAAATCACGGTTGCTTTTTATAGAGTAAAAAAAATGACTATTGGCAGCCTGCAGGTCTTCCCCGGATGTTGAACAGTGAAAGAGGGTAGCAAATGCAACGTCCAGTTTACATGCTAGACTAAGCATTGCATGGAGATGCAATGTATGAACGGATACGTTTCGCTGCTTTAATCTGAGGCTTTACTTCCCACATATGGGATCTCTCTGAACAGGTAGTGCCTTCTGGCCTGCAATGATTAAAAGCGGCCGCTCCTCTTGGTTCAGTCTGCCACACCAGTTTTGGACAATACCGACAAGGCTCATCAAACGCTTGTGAAGGTGTGTGAGGGAGGGTAGGCAGGCGGTGCCGCTGTCTGTGCGGACGGGTGGTTTTTCATAATGGGTGACAATGTCCGTTCCAGGTCGGCCGCCAAGGAAAGGGCGGTTAGTAGTCGCATTTTCCCTGCATTGCAGCTCGCAAGCGTGGCCGCCCTGGGTAGATGTCCGTGTTTGCAGGTGTGGTGCAGAACATGTTTGGGTTGCTGTCCGCTCGGGCGGGAAATGTTCTAGCGTCGGGAAGGAGAGGAGAGAGGCTCTGTTCGTCCGTGTCCAAGCTGTATGAGGTTGAGTTGAGCAGTCATGTGTAAAGATCTAGTTTTGGACAGTAGTTTGTTGGATGGGTGTTTACAGATTCATTTCTTCTAGGTAGTCTACCGAATCTGCCTCGAGAGGCTCTTACTGAAGCCACAGAGAGTGTAGAAGCCATCTAGAAGCCACTCAACACCACGTACGATCCGACTAACACCCTCTATTTACCATGCCCGCGGTCTCCATCCCCATCTGCGGGTACCGGCTTGGCCTTTCCTACCGAGAAACTCACCTTACCGCGGTTCTTGATCCAAGACTTACAGGATTCATCGTTGTCGACCTTCCCGTACGGCGACCCCAGTGTAGATGCTAGGATCCGTCCCGCAGACGTGGCATTAAGATAACGTTTCATCTTCGAAGGGCTCGTCTGACCAAAGAGCAGGGCGACAGAAGTGAGTATCGATGTCAGCAGGAGGAACACCAAGACGAGAACCGCAGGAATGGCGTAGAGCAGATTATACTTGATCTGCCTGTTGTATACCTTGACCGGTATCGCCACACCTACACCAGTCCTAGGGCTGTCGCGCTTGAGTAAGGTACTGCGCCCTCGTTGCGACGAGGCTAGGCTCTTCGTCCCGAGGACAGAATTAGCAGCGCAGTCGGTCCAGATCAGATTGAGAGCCTTCGCCATGGATCCCGCTGACTTGGAGAGGTCGCTCCACCGCCGAGACACGGCGAGATTCGTCCTCCCGCTGTAATCGATGATGCGGGTATCGGAGTACGGACCGACGTTATACGCCGCGGCAAGGGCCTGCTTGAAGAAATCTACGCCCGGTAGGTTCTGAGTCTGGGTCCCTGGGTTGAAGCTAAAGCCACCGACCGACGAGCCAGGAAGGAAAAGAGATTCCTTCCGCAGAGTTAGCAGATTGTCAGGCTCGATTTCGGCGACTGCTTCGGGCGAGACGAGACCCCACAACGGAGGCATTACCCCTATGTCCATCGTGGCGGCTAGGTTTTCCACGCCCCAGAGCGGTTTCGCGGACTCGTTTGGATAGATCTTGTCGGCAATGTGGAGGACCGCAAGGCCATTCAGGTCATCGGTGGTATTGAAGGAGAACGTGACCGTTTTGACGAGCGCTTGCACTCCACTCATACACGAGTACATGGGCTTGGTCCATCTCGACCCGGGCAGGGGAAACATCTCGTCGCTGCCGTCGATTGTGTGGGAGGAACCGAAGACGAGACCGCAAGCCGCAGCGATGTTAACCATGTTTCCCAAGTCGTTGGAGACGCCGCCTGAACACAACGTAGCTATCACCAAGTTAGCCAGAGCGGACCGAGAAACGCATTCCTGACCAAGATGCTATGGAAAGCCAGAGGGAATGCAGACTTACCTATGTCTTCAGAGATATAGTCCGAGTTTACCTCCGGTGTTAAGTTGAATGACTGCCCGTAGTACATAGGAGCAAAGCACGCGAACGTATCCAAGGTGCTGATCAACGACGGAGCCGAGGACACAGAGCAACCCAACCGTGGGAGCGGAAACTGTTTTCCAAGCGTAGAGTTGATACCACCCTGGAATAGAAGACCAGGATTCGAAGCGTTACTCGGCCGAATGTCGCTGACATTCATTACTTTCATGGCATAAACGTTGTTAAGCCAGGCGGCTTGGTATGCGCGCGTCCAGAAGTCGGGATGCGTTTGGGTCTCGCGCTGGTTCCACCGTGGGAAGGTCAGGTTCAACATTGAAAAGCCACCCCTATCCACCAGGCGTACATCTGTCATCTCTAGGCTGCTGTTGTATATATCGTGGAGTGGTAGGGTGTACTCGATGGTCAGATTACTTTCGACGCATTGTGTGACGGGCTGGATGAAAAGGAGATCTTCGGTCCACGTGCTACCGTAGGGTGTGAAGGGCGGCGCGCTGTGATTCCGGAATCCAATGCTACCGTTCACAGCGTCGAGGACTAAGCCTTCAATCACCTCAAGCTTGTTGTCTAGGACCACGGCAGCAATCTGACGAGTCGTACCGACGGGGAAGACTGGCGAAGCATCGGCCGCGCTGCCATTCTTGTCAAGTCGAGTCCACGTCCAAGAGCGCCATTGAATGTCAAATGTGCTGGAGACCGAGTCACCCAAGACAGAGACGCCACTTGAGAACAGGTCTACCGTGCTTTGCGGCACACTTGTGTCGACGGAGTCGTTGGCGCCAGAGGAATTTCGCGTCAACGATGGGCAAGTCGACAAAATGCCGGGATCACAGACTCTGCTCCAGGGCAGACTCTCATTCCTCGGCGGAGTGCCTTGCCCGGGGCCAAAGATACCGCTGTCGACGATATAGTGGAAGTTCCGGTCCGTCGGAGCGTCACTTGGGACGACAGCCTCGTAGAGGCCTAACGGTGTGACGACTGCCGCGATGGAGATCAGCAGGGTGGCCAAGTGTCCAGCAGATCTGAAGATCCTAGCAGACGGGACCACGCCTTCTGAAGCAGCAGAATCGCCGCGTACGAGGGTTGGCCAGTCAGAAGAATGCAGTAGCCTGCTTATGGCGGACCTGCGAGGCTTTAGCTATTTGATCCACACGATTCGACACGTTCTTGTCGACATGCGTACCACGACACCGCGCTCGCGGTTACGGTATCGCCAACATCGCGCAGCATTCCCACGAAAAGGAATGCCAGCAAGTTTGGCAGACATAGTTTGGCTGTCAGAGTCAGCTGGATGCTGCTCAAGCAGAGGGACCACGAATCACGTACTAACTGCTACGCCAGTGGCAATGATGGCGGAGACTTGCCCAACAGTGAGTTCCGAAGCATGGATCATCCTGCCACCTGCTGTCAGAAGTCTCAGAACTTGTTTCTAGATCTCATCAGAAACAGACAGCCTGGAGTCCTCCAGTATAATCGCAGGCCAGGGAGAGGCAGGTATGCTTCCATGTTTATATTAACGCCGCACCCGCGCGACTTTGCGTGCACTGTCGGGCGATCTGCAGGCACAGCCTGTGCCAAGTCGGCGGGCACCAGCCAGACGAGGCTGTCGCGTACTCAATACGTACTCAATACTACCTTACCACTGCCTATCAGGTAAGGATCCAGGGCATCCTTAATTAAGGCTGTGCTTCGAGACTAGACTCTAGGTTCAATTAAGCAATCTTGTGATGATACAGCTTCGGAGAGTAGTTTCTTTGATGCGTGTTTACGGATTCACTCCTAGGCGGTCTACCGAAGATGACTGTCTAGATACTAGTGGTTTCAATGCCTGACCGCGCCGTAAGATTAAAGTAAACGTCTCCTTTTTCCACGCTGCGCCAATATGCCCCTAAACTCTTATTGGTAGACGTAGCACAAGGGCGTGCCTCCAACGGTATCCATGAGATTCCTAATCTTAACAGGGGTCGTCAGTACGCCCAAGTCGATGTTGTCGTTGAGCGTGACGTTCGTCGTAGGTGGGAAGGACAGGAAGGTCGATGTGCCGAA
>JAQNCM010000697.1 GCA_029237615.1 Mucilaginibacter sp. | reverse complement strand
ACCAGCTGCGGGCCAACGTGGCCGCACATCAGACTGCGGACGGCGACCGCGAATGGCTCAGCGTCACGAACGGGTTCCATTCGATGGTCTGCGGCATGAGCGGCAACCCGTTGCTGAACCTGCTGGCCGCAGCGCTGAAGAACATCTACACCGACCGCGTGGCCGGGTACTTGTTTCCCAAGGAGAACCGCGACCACGTCCGCGAGACGCACACCGCGATCGCCGAGGCGATCATCGCCCGCGACGCCGCCACCGCGGAGCGGCTGATGCACGACCACATGGCCAAGCTCGCCAGGTACTTTGAGGAGCGCCACCCGGGGCTGATGAACGAGCTGGTCCACTGGCGGTGAGGTCCCGCGGCGCCGATTGACCGGCCGGCTGCAGGCGGCCGAGCGTACGCTGGCGAGCCACTGCGCGATCAGTTAGAATCATCGTAATTAATTGATCGCGAGTTCGGGTGGCCGAGCCGCCCGCCCTCGGTTGGTCGAGGGGAGGTTCGCATGGGTGGAGAGTTCGCAGACCGCGTGGCGATCGTGACCGGATCGTCGAAGGGCATCGGCCTGGCCACGGCCGAGCGGCTCGCCCGCGGCGGAGCTTCGGTGGCGATCAACTCGCGGCACGAGGATCAGCTCCAGCGGGTGGCCGAGCGGCTGCGCGCCGTGGGCGGGGACGTGTTCGTCGCGCCCGGGAATCTGACCCGGGCCGGTGGCGCCGAGGCCCTGGTTGACGCGACGGTCGCTCATTTTGGGCGCGTCGACCTGCTCGTGAACACGGTCGCGCTCAACACCAGCTTCGGTTCGCTGCTCGACGTCGACTTCGATGCCTTCTCCGCAGTGCTGGTGAGAAACACGTGGCCGACGCTGGCGCTGGCACAGGCGGCGGTGGCGGCCGGGCTCGGCGAGGGGGGTGCGATCGTCGCCGTCTCGACGATCGGTAGCCACAGCATTCAGCCCGAGGTGGCGCCGTACTGCGCCAGCAAGGCGGCGCTCGAAGTGCTAGTCCGCAACCTCGCTTACGAGCTCGGCCCGCGGGGCATCAGGGTCAACGCCGTCGCGCCTGGGCTCGTCGTCACGGAGATGTCGCGGGCACTGTGGGACGGAGGGCAGGAAGAGCACGAGGCGGCGCTGCTGCCGCTGGGCCGGCTCGGTCAGCCGGACGACATCGCCGCCGCGATCTGTTTCCTGCTGTCCCCCGCGTCCGCGTGGACCACCGGCCAGGTACTTGATGTCGACGGCGGGCGGCTGCTGTTCGGCCATGGCCCCGCGCGGCTGCTCGGCGGCGTCGGCCCACAACACGCCGGCTGAGCCCGGGCAACCCTCGGTTTCGGCTTGCGTTATCCAGGAAGATGATTATGATCAATATGTGGTCTCCGTCCGACGTCCAACCGACCCAGGTTCAGAGCGAGCGCGATGAAGCCGCTTGACGGCGTCAAGGTCCTGGACCTCACGCGCCACATGGCGGGTCCGTACGCCACGCAGATGCTGTCCGACTTCGGGGCCGACGTGATCAAGGTTGAGTCGGTGCCCCACGGCGACCCGTCCCGGCGGACGGGGACGGCATATTCCGGCGACGAGAGCGGCCTGTTCCTGATCTGGAACCGGGGGAAGCGTAGCCTCGCCATCGATCTGCGCTCCGAGCCTGGGCGGGCAGCCGTCAGGCGCCTCGCCGAGAGCGCCGACGTGCTGATCGAGAACAACCGCCCGGGAGTGGCCGAGCAGATGGGGCTCGGCTACGAGACGCTGCGCTCCACGAACCCACGGCTGATTTACATCGCGCTCTCAGCGTTCGGATCCACGGGACCGTGGTCTGAGGATCCCGGCACCGATCCGGTGGTCCAGGCGATGTCAGGCGTGATGTCGGTAACCGGCGAAGCCGACGGTGGTCCACTGCTCATCGGTGTGCCGATCGCCGACTACGCCGGCGCCATGAACGGCGCGCAGGCGGCGATGCTCGGTCTGCTCGCACGGGAACGCACGGGCGTCGGGCAGCGCATCGAGATCTCGATGCTCAACGCGCTGATCTCGACGCTGACCACACGGTTGGCATCTTGGTGGTTCGGCCAGGAAGAGCCGACCCGTCACGGAAGCCAGCACAGCGTGGTCGCTCCGTACCAGGCGTTTCGGACCGCCGACGGATGGGCGGTCGCCGGGGTGTGGGGAGCCGGGGATGCCTGGCCGCGTTTCTGTGAAGCGATCGACCGGCTCGACCTCGTCGACGAGCCCAGGTTCGCCGACAACGCCAGTCGCGTCGCCAATCGTGAGGCACTCAACGCGGTGCTCGATCCGATCTTCGCCTCCCGCACGACGGCGGATTGGCGTGAGCGCTTTCACGATGCCCGCGCGCTGTTCGGGCCCGTGCACACGATCCCCGAGGCGGTGACGAAGGAGCAGGTGGCCCACAGCAATTTCGTGAGCTCCGTCACGCACCCGACCCTCGGCGAGATCCCCCAGCTGCAGCCGCCGATCTCGCTCACCGAGACGCCGGGATCGGTCGCTGCGCCTCCGCCGTTGCTGGGGCAGCACAGCGTCGAGATCCTCGCCGAAATCGGCTACGGCGAGGCCGAGATCGACCAGCTGCTGGCCGACGGCGTCATCCTCGCGCCGCAGGGCACCAGCGTCGGGAGCGCATCGGCCTGATGTCGGGCGCGGAGCCCGTTAGTGCCGCTGCTCCACGAGCCCACGAGGGCTACGCTCTGGTCGACTGCGACGTCCACCCGCTGATCGGGGACATCGGCGGGCTGCGCAAGCACATGTCGCGGCGCGCGGTTCGGCGGGTCTTCGGTGAGCAGGTGCAGGTGTACGCCAGAGATCCCAACCGGATCCCGCATCCGACCACCGGCCTGCGCCTCGACGCCCGCACCCCGTCCGGTGGGCCGCCGGGTTCTGACGCCGCCTTCGCCCTCGAGCAGTGGATCGAGCCG
>JAQNCM010000207.1 GCA_029237615.1 Mucilaginibacter sp. | reverse complement strand
CTTATAACTTTCAACGAAACCGGCTAATTCATATTTAATTCCGTTTTGTACACCCGAACGTATCGCAGCCGTGGTACTATTTCCATAATTATCAGTAAATGTGTTGTCACTGTCAACTAAGGGTAACCCGGCAGTATAATAATTTAAAGCCTTATAACGCATATTTAATCCCGGCGATATACTGCCGCCAAAATAATTTCCTCCTGCATCAACCCAATCGTAAGTAATACAGGTACCACCATCTATCACCAGGCTATTTTCTCCCGGATACAAATAATGCGCTCCTATAACTGCTGCCAAACGGTCAAGACCCAGCGTGTCTGGTGTTAGGTAATGGTTCTTAATACCACAGGTCATTCCGGAGTTAAAATGTATCAAATGGGTTTTTTTATCTAATAACTCCTGCCACTCCTCTTTATCTTTTTTTTTAACTGAAGAGATTATTGCCTTATCAGCCTTGTAATCAACAAGAAAGGTATTTATCAGATCTGTTTCAACGTTTTGGTATTGCCCAGTATACAGTAACTCGTTTTTCTCAAAAACAGCGATTTTTGTGTACGTATTACCAATATCAATAACCAGGCTCGTCATCAGGCCTTAACCAGTGATAAAATTGATTCAAAAATAGCCAGTCCATCCTCATTAGCCACCAGGCTATCTGAGGCACGTTCAGGATGCGGCATAAAGCCGAATACATTTCTTTCTATATTACAAATACCGGCTATGTTATCTAATGATCCATTAGGGTTGGCATCTGCGGTTATATTACCAGCTTCATCACAATACTTAAATAATACCTGATCGTTATCATACAGTGATTTCAAAACATCAGCATCGGCAAAATAATTACCTTCGCCATGAGCAATCGGTATTTTCAGGGCTCTTTGCGGATCAATCTGAGTTGTAATTAATGAATTTGCGGTTTGCGCCTTCATATAAATATTACGACAAATAAATTTCCGGTTTTCATTATGCAGCAGGGCTCCCTGCAAAAGACCGGCTTCGGTTAATATCTGGAAGCCATTGCAGATACCCAGCACATACCCTCCCTTTGCTGCAAATTGTATCACTTCCTGCATTATAGGCGAGAAGCGGGCAATTGCGCCTGAACGTAAATAATCACCAAATGAAAACCCGCCCGGCAATACAATAAACTCAGCGCCTTGCAGATCGTGGTCTTTATGCCATAAGCGTATTACCTGCTGGCCCATTATTTTTTCCAATACATAGATGATATCTTCATCGCAGTTGGATCCGGGAAATATTACTACTCCAAACTTCATGATACAAAACTAATATAACAGCTGTAAATTGTGCGAATGTAAAAGTTAAAAATTGTTAAACTGGAAATAAATAACACTAATTAACAATATTGCAAACAGTATTTCATAAAACCACTTGCGCTTTGCATATAAAAAATAATAAGAAAAAAACACAGCCACCGGTACCGCACATAGTAAAAAGTGATTTAAATGGAAAGCCGCTTTTATATAAAATGAAAGACCACCAATTAAAAAAATGACAAATAATAACTGAAATGATTTACGCACTTGCACATAGCTTCTGAAAAAGTTTCGCTGCAGCGTAAAAAAGCATAGCACCAAAATTAAAATTACAGGAACAAGTACCAGGTAGTTATAATAATTGATAGTGACGTTATCGGGAAATTTTGTACCCAATGGTTCCCAAAGTGTATAAAATTGGCCCAAACTATCATTTAAGTAATAATAAACAGCCAAAAAGAAAAAAATGGTAATATATCCCATTACTCCGGCTACTCCTTCGCGCCAGTTAAATGGCTTAAAAATTATTAAAGCTATCCATATCGCTAAAAAAAAATAAATGAACGGCAGGTAAATTATTGAACCAATAGCTACCAGCATACCCAGGTCATAAGCAACTGACTTTGCATCGTTATTTTTGTAAAAACTAAGCAGTTTAAACAGCATCCATATAACCAGAAAGTTGCATAGCAAGGGAGGGCTAAGCACCAGGAACGGCATAAATAATGCCGAAACAGTGATATACATTAATGCCGGCAAGAAGGTGGGCTTGCTTAGCAAATTGAAATCATTTACTAAATGATTCAACAACAATGCCTGTATAAACACAACAATTGCCGCCAGTAAAACATTAACAAATGGCGTGATTGTATATTGACTGGGTATGGGCAACAGTAAACGGGCATATTGCTCGGCAAACGCAAATTCAATTTTTGCCGGGCCGTTAATTAAATAACCCACCCGCAAAGCGAATAAAATAATTACGAGCCCTACAATATTGAATGGATTAAGCGCTTTGAAAAAATTGATCATTAAAGCCGGGTTTGCAGGGGCGAAATTAGCAGAAAAACTGCGTATGCAGAAATAGTTATGACCTGCCGTACCGTTTTACCATATCATCTACAATTTTTGCTGTTTCATCAGGGAAATTCACCTGCACTTTTTTGTCGTCTGTAATCCAGTTATTGATATGATCAATAAAATGATCGTCAATTTCATTAATAACAGGTACGCCCAAACTGGAGGCTGCTAACGCATTACATTGCTGTTCATATTGCCCTTTCATCGGAATCATCAATACCTTTTTTTGCAAAAACAACGCCTCCGCCGGCCCTTCGAAACCTCCGCCGGTTAACAACCCCTCGCAATTGGCAAGGCTCTTATTAAAAGCTTCATTGTTTACCGGAAATATTTCGACGTTTCCGTCGCGGTAACTTGTTTTTTGGCGCTTCGAAAAAATCTGCCATTGCACTTTCTTTGTTTTGTTTAAAAAATTTGCAAGCAGTTTATCATCATAAGCAGGAAGATAAACAGTGTAGTGGCCTAAATTGGCAGTCTTTAAATTTCTAATCTCACTTCGTATCACCGGCGTATGAATAAAATCATCATACCGCTCAAAGTGGAAACCAACATTGTAAGTTGTTGGAGAATAATATTTTAACAACCATTCCGCATAGCTCCGTTTCGACGGACGGGGTGTTTTGGGCGAAACGAATGAACATTGATGACTTAATGATACCGAAGGGACTTTTTGCAGTTTACATGCCCAGGCGCTTACCGGCTCAAAGTCATTTATTACAAGGTCATATTGATTTAGACGTAAGCTTCGGATATCGCGCCATAGCTGCGGCAAATTCATGATCTTAAAGGTAGCCCAGTTATCAACTCCGCCGTTTGTACCAAATACAAAGCTGAAACCATGAAACCTGTATTTAAGCGGCTGCGATAAAGAGACCTCTGCTTCGGTACCGCTAACCAGCAGATCCAGGTCACCATATTGCTGCAACAAAGGCACAATTTCACGTGCACGGCTTATGTGCCCGTTACCGGTTCCCTGAATGGCGTAGAGTATCTTCATGAGGTGAAGTTGAAGCGTTGTTTGCTGTTGTGAAAATTGAGATGCCGGTTGGCGACCTTAGGGCTTCCGGCTTTTGGTATTACAACAATTTGCCTGCTCAACAATTTTGATGTAAATCTTATTTTAGTAATGCAACCCATTCAAGATTACAAATTACAACAATTTTTGTAAAACTTAACCCGGTTCCTGCCGAAATCTTTCTAATAAAGTTTTCACATCCAGCTTGGCATCCAGGTCTTCGGCATCTGTTTTGTCGTCCTCATCAGCATCGTGGCTAAAGTTATCAGGGTGGTATTTAAATATTGTCCAGTTTCCATCGTGGTATTCAAGCGAGGTAAGGCTTTCAACCCAGTCTCCTGAATTTAAATACAATACAGAACCGTTTTTTTCTGTCGATTCCATTTGCCTGATCTCTGCATGATGGATGTGACCGCAAATTACATATTGATACTCTTTATCTACAGCCAGGTCTGCGGCGGTTTGCTCAAATTGATTTATGAATTTTACGGCCTCTTTAAACCGGGCCTTAATCTTTTGTGAAAAGCTCATTTTTTGCCTGCCCATGGCAGTTAATATCCAATTACTAAAGCTATTGATCAAAATAAGGCTGTCATAACCTACAGCCCCCAATTTTGCCAGCCATTTGGAATGCTGCATGGTTACGTCAAATACGTCTCCATGAAATATCCATGCTTTTTTACCATCGATATTCAGTACAATTTTATTAAGCAGTTGAAATGAACCAAGGTTAAAATCGGTAAACTTACGAAGCATTTCATCATGGTTCCCGGTTAGGTAATAAACAGGGATACCCTCCGTGACAAATTTCAAAATACGACGCACCACTTTCATGTGCGCTTCAGGCCAATACGATTTGCTGAATTGCCAGATATCAATTATATCGCCGTTTAAAATAAGTATTTTAGGTTTTATGCTTTTTAAATACTTGAGCAGTTCTTTGGCGTGGCATCCGTATGTACCAAGGTGCACGTCGGATATAACAACTATATCAACTACGCGTTTTGCCATTAATTTCTGGGGATATTTGTCCTTCCGGTAAAGTATACCGACAATATTTAAGAGCGTTAAAGGAGAAACGATTACTCTTCGTCGTCGTCGTCATTAACTTTTAATTCAAAAGGGCTGAGATAAAAAACACCCACAAGCGATAATAACCCAGCTACAATCATGTAAGCAAACTCAAAATGCATCTTTACAGTTTTTACAAATATCCACCAATTAAGTTATTTAAATGTTAAGACTCTGTTAAATATAAAAGGTCTCATTTGATGGAAAACTTTTTCTCAACCCGGTCCAGCTGTTTTAAATGATGCTGCAAATGAATTCGTATAAATTTAAACCACTGTACAGCATTAAGCATTCCTAACCTCGGGTGTTTATACCGCGATGCAGCCGATGAGCCTTTTATAAGCGGCAAAATATCTTCAACGCGCTTACGGCATTTTATTATTAAATTTTTAGCTTCTTCTTCACTTATTTTAACAGCCGGCATTCTTTCCGCTACCTTAGCAGGTTGTTTTAGCCTAACGGGCATTCTTCCTAAAAACATCACTATCCAACCCAAAAAGTTCACACCCTTGGTAGTGGGCTTGCATACATCACTGGTACATCGCTCCAGGCCTATAAAGGAGGCCAGAGTCGCCTGTAAAATATGAGAATAAACCTCGGCATAAGACCATCCTCCGCCTGGCGGCGTTTCAGTAAACATATCTTCGGAAATTAAATTCAGCCGTTCACGATAATTATTCAGCGCAGCGGCAATTAATCTGCTTTCATCCGAAATGTTCATAGCAATAAAGTTAACTCTTTTAAATGAGTAATCTGCAAGGGTACATCTACGGGCCTGTGTGCATTAAGCGGATTGAAATAAACGGCATCCATTCCAAAATTCAGTGCGCCATATATATCGGCCTCCAGGCTGTCACCTATCATCAGGCTTTCATCTTTTTCGGCCCCGGCCAAATTCAGCGCATGTTCAAATATCGCTTTATCCGGTTTATTTACGCCTACAATTTCGGATATAATTACATGACTAAAATACCTGCCAATGTTGGTGTTACCTATTTTTAGTTCCGATGACTCTTTAAACCCGTTTGATATGAGGTGTAAAGTGTATTTATTTTGAAGATATTGCAACGTCTCGTGCGCATGAGGGAACAGATTGGTTTTGGTCGGGCATAATTTAACATAGTCATCTTCAAACGCCAATGGAATTAACTCAGGATGTAAACCAAGCTCTAAAAACGTTCTTTTAAAACGTGTTTGGCGCAATTCGTCTTTTGTGATTTTACCGGTGTGATATTCTGCCCATAGCTGATGGTTATTGCGGGTATATGTTTCAATAAATAAGCCGGCTGATGGCATTCCAATTTGGGCAAGGCCATAAATATCATAAAGCTCATATAAGGTTTCTTCTGCGTTTTTGTCAAAATCCCATATGGTGTGGTCCAGGTCGAAGAAAATATGTTTGTATCTTTTTATTTCGGATTTCGGAATTTCAATTTCGGATTTCATTCTTTTATCTGTCGGGTAAAATGTTAGATACTTCAAATAAGGTGTTTACCTAAAGTAGTGTGTTATAAAGATGTTGTTATAAAGCTTAATGTTAAATCCGAAATCGAAATTCCGAAATCCAAAATCCTTATACTTTTTCTCCAAATGCCAGGTCGCCCGCATCTCCCAGACCGGGTACAATATAGGCCTTGCTGGTCATTTCTTCATCTACTGCGCAAAGCCATAGTTTTGCTTTAGGCAGATTGGCCCTCACATGCGCAATACCTTCCGTACTGGCAATTACTGCAGCAATATGTAATTGTTTAATATCATATTGCGCCAGTAGTTCTTTACAAACCTTTACCATACTTTGGCCGGTAGCCAGCATGGAATCGCACATGATGAGTGTTTTGCCATCCAGTTCAGGTGCGGAAATATGGTCGATATTGATAATAAAGGCCCCGGTCTTTTTCACTTTCCGGTAAGCGGTGGCAAATACTGAGTTGGCTTGGGTAAAGTAATTCAAAAATCCCTGGTGAAACGGCAGGCCCGCCCGCAAAATTGTCCCCACAACGGGTTGCTCCTGCAGCAAATTTACGTTGGTGATGCCCAGGGGTGTTTGTACTTCCTTTTCTGTATAGGCTAATGTTTTACTTATCTCATATGCCAGTATTTGTCCTAATTTTTCCTGGTTGGCTCTAAAACGTGCCTTATCCTGCTGAATAGCAACATCACGCAATTCCGCTAAAAACTGGTTACTGATCGCATTGATTTTATTCAGAATAAAGATCATGTTTTTGATATTAGAAGTCATACCGGGAATGATATAACGATAAATTTATCACAAATATATTTAATTTATTTTCCGTGCCGGCAGTGTGTTATAAAGAACATCCTCCTTATGGCAAGAAGTTTAGAAACCATTCCACATAACTGCCTGATGATAGTTTTGTGTAACTATTTGGTTAACATCAATATTTATAATAATTTCGATTTAACTTCACCAAAGGTATTCTCAATACTATAAACGAAATTCCTGGCAATGTCAAACAGAAGAGTGTTCATTAAGGATGCAGGGCTATTAACTATGGGCCTTGGCGTATTTCCGTCCTTATTAAGTTATGGCAGTAATAATGCACATCCCTTTGTACTTCCACGTAGTACGCCGGAATTGCAGGGAATAGCGTCGGAAGGTATCAGCAGATTCCTTACAGCCATTAAGGAGAGCGGACAGGAGTTTCACAGCCTGATGGTCCTTCGGCACGGCCATGTGGTTGCTGAAGCGTGGTGGTCGCCTTACTCATCTGAACACCGGCAACAATTGTATTCGGTAAGCAAAAGCTTCACCAGCACCGCTATTGGTTTTGCAGTGTCCGAAGGCCTGTTAACAGTAGACGACCCGGTAATTAAATTTTTCCCGGAATATCTTCCATCCGAAGTAAGTGAAAACCTGGCAGCGCTAAAGATCAGGCATCTTCTATCCATGTCGGTAGGGCATGGCAAAGATTCCATTCTTATTTTAGAAGCCTCGGCTCCTGGTGTTCCATGGGAAAAAACATTTCTAAGCCTGCCGGTTGTTTTTAAGCCGGGCAGCCAGTTTATGTATAATTCAGGCGCCAGCTTTATGCTCAGTGCGATCATTAAAAAGGTAACAGGGCAACCGGCGCATGCCTATTTGAAACCGCGTTTGTATCAACCGTTAAATATAACTAATACAACTTGGGGTACCAATTGGGAAGGAATCAATATGGGCGCATCGCATTTACGCATGCCAACCGAAGATCTTGCAAAGTTCGGCCAGCTTTACCTGCAAAATGGGGTGTGGAATGGAAAACAGGTGATTGCCAGGGAATGGGTGGCCGAGGCTTCAGCCAAACATATAGATAACGGCAAAAATGACAGTACCTGGGGATATGGCTATGGATACCAGTTTTGGCTGAACCCTCCGGGTGGCTACAGGGCCGATGGCGCTTTTGGGCAATACAGTATCATCCTGCCGAAATATGATGCGGTAGCAGTTATTACCAGTGAAAGCGTTAACACAAAAAATATCATGCAGGCGGTTTGGGATGTATTACTGCCTGAAATGAAAGATGCTCCGCTTTTGCCTGATAAAACAGGGAATGACAAGTTGCAGGAAGACCTGAAAGCTTTAAAATACGATCCACCTAAAATGGCAACAGGGTCGCCTTTGGCGGCAAAAATTTCAGGTAAGGATTTTATGCTCGAGAAGAATATGTTTAATACTAAGGCAGTCTCTTTCCGATTCGTTGGTGATACCTGCATGTTTACGTTAAAAGAGGATGGCAAACCGGATATTATAATTACCAACGGCATTAATAAATGGATCAGAAAGGATAATCTGAAGCCTTCAGCTCATTCCTTATTTTCGTTGCGCCGGATTGATTTTGATTCCATTGTTGCAGCAAGTGCCACCTGGCAAAATGAAAACACATTGTTGCTTACCTGGCGCTTTATTGAAACCGTACATGGAGATAGCCTTACCTGTATATTCGATGATGATAAAGTAACCATCAAATTTTTATTCAGTGTAAATCGTTTACAAAACAAACCGGATGACCGCAGTGATCTGACTGGCAAAATGGTTTAAACAGAAATTAAATTTCAATGCAGCCGTGATTCAGGTGTTCAGCCTATTATTTTCAGCTTTCATTTAAACATCTTGTATCAGAAACGGGTGACACAAAAAAAACAGGCGAAACGGGAAAAAAATAGCAAATAGCTGTAAATAAGCTGGTTACACAACCCCCATGAAACAAGCTAAAACAGTGACCCGTCCTGAAAAAAGTGACCCTTCAATTTCCCTAAAATCTAATTGTGTAACATGTACCCGTCTTTATTAAACCAATACAGTGCCGCCGTCAACAACAATATTTTGACCTGTGCCAAATTGCTGTTTCATCAGGTATAAATATGTTTGCGCGACATCTTCAGCCTCTCCCACTCTTTTCACTAATAAGGAATCGCCAACTGCTTTATATAAGTTTTCGCGATCGGCTTCTGTCATGCTGCCCCACAAATTAGTTTTGATAACACCGGGAACAACACTGTTTACCCGTATCGGGGCCAGTTCCACAGCCATTGCCCTTACAAAACCTTCCATCGCCCCGCAGATGCTTGAGCCCATTGACCAGCCTACACCGGGACGCATGCTGGCAATACCACCGGTTAAACAAATTGATCCGCCTGCATTGATATTAGGCACACCATATTTAACTGCTGCAAACGCTCCCCAAAAACGCAGGTTGAAAAAATTACGGGCATCGCTTATCTCTGTTTCGGCAATCTTACGCAGACTAAGATTTTCACCGGCGGTGTATACCAGGTGATCAAACTTACCAATACCTTCAAAAAAGTTTTTAATATTTTCTTCTTTACTCAAATCAACTGCATAACCTTCGCTGCCTTTGGGTAATTGCTGTAAGGCATTATCAACCCGTTGCTGGTTGCCCGAAACTATTACAAGCTTAGCGCCTTCTTCCGCAGCTGCCTTTGCAGTTGCCAAACCAATACCCGAGCTGCCGCCTAATAACACAACCGTTTTCCCTAATAACGAACTTGCTGTTTTTACTTGATTTTCCATAATATCTATTTTGTTTTGATAGGTCAAAGTTCCGCAGCTTTGCTCAGTAAACACTTAACAAATGGTAAAAACGATTGCAGGGAGCAAATTTCCAGATTAAGCGGTCGGGAATGATACGCCCGATAACTGCCCACATTTAGCAAGAAATTGTTCTTGTATTGTTTCATCAGCGGCGGAAGGTAAAAAATCGCGCTGCGTTTCATGATAAAAATATTTGCCGCTCAACAGAGCTTCCCTGTCATCACTGGTTGCCAGCCAAACCTGCGTTTTAGGCCCTTCTTCCAGGCTGTCCGGCGCACCTGCACCACCCATTTTAGTAGCGACCCATCCCGGTTCCAGGGCATTTGATAAAACATCTGGCCATCTTCGGGCAACAGCGAAGGCTAAAATAACATCGTGCAGTTTCGAATCAGCATACGCTCTGTAACCATTCCATGCACGATTGCTCCAGGTAAGGTCATGTAAACTCACATCACCCTGACGGTGAAGACCAGAGCTTATATAAATTAGCCTTTGGGGGCGGCTGATAAGGCAGGTAAGTATATATGGTGCTAAACTATTAACAGCAAACACGTGGGGTAAAGCATCAACCGTTGTAATTCTGCGTGGCTCCTGGTAGCCTACCCCTGCATTATGAATAACGGCGTCAAACTTCCCCAACTTATTCACTTCTTCAGCAACCTGTTTAGTTTCATCTATGCTTGACAGGTCCCCCACTACTACCGCTTCTGCTCCGGGAACTGCCGCCAAAGCATCTTTTCCTCTCCGTTCATTACGTGCATGCAGCACCACCTTATGGCCGTCTTTAACCAATAATTGGGCAGCCATTTTTCCGAGCCCATCAGCAGAGCCGGTTATAAATACTCTCGACATAATTGTTCTTTTTACTCGTAACAAAGTTCCGTAGCAAATGGCCGAAAATATTTAACAATTGGTAAAAAGAACTTTAACGGATATTTTTTCGAATACGGCTAAGGGATTGGGGGGTAATGCCAAGGTAGGAAGCAACATCGCTCAAAGGCACGCGCAGCGCAATTTCAGGCTGCCGCATCATAAACAGCCGGTATCGGGTAGCAGAATCGTGCCCTAAATAAGCATTCCTGATCTGTATTTTATCGAGTAAGGCTTGCTGGGTAATCTGTTCGATAAGGTCTTTCAGGTATGGCAACTTTTCATAAAGCGCCAGCAATTTGCTTTTACTGATAGCAAGAACCTCCGTATCACAGGCCGCCTGTATGCTCTCTTCCGCTGGCACCTCTTTATTAAAACTGTTGAGTATAGTGCAGAACTGATTTTCCTTTAAAAAGAAATGCGTTACCTCGTTGCCTTTTTCATTCTGTACGGCTATCTTCAATACTCCTTTACAGATAAAGAATCGTTCTTTACAAATATGGCCCGAATAAAAAAGACAATTCCCCTCTTTATAAATCCTGCTTTCAAATGATGTAATGATCAGTTGCTGATCTTCGATGCCGATGAACCGGAATAATTGTAAATAGCTTATAAGCGGGTTATTCATTTAACAAATATCAATGAATATTTATAACAATAAAAAAGCCCCGATAAATACCGGAGCCTTATCAAACTATTTTAACACTTTTTTCAAAAAATCGCCGTAATCAAAAATTAAACCTCGGCTAAATGTTCGCCAGTTACGGTTTGTTTGATTTTGGCTTCCAGTTCTTCCATCAGTTCCGGGTTATCCTGTATCAGTTGCTTCACAGCATCACGTCCTTGTCCTAAACGGGTATCGCCATAGCTGAACCATGAACCTGCCTTTTTAATGATGTTGTGCTCAACACCAAGGTCAATGATCTCGCCTGCTTTGGATATACCTTCTCCAAACATAATGTCAAATTCAGCTATACGGAAAGGCGGCGCAACTTTGTTTTTTACTATCTTCACTTTAACACGGTTACCGGATACTTCATCGGTATCTTTGATTTGTGAAATACGGCGTACATCCAAACGTACAGATGCATAAAATTTAAGCGCATTACCGCCGGTGGTAGTTTCGGGATTACCAAACATTACTCCTATTTTCTCACGCAACTGGTTGATAAATATACAGCAGCAGCCTGTTTTACTGATGGTACCGGTTAACTTGCGCAAAGCCTGCGACATTAAACGTGCCTGTAAACCCATTTTTGAGTCGCCCATTTCGCCTTCAATTTCGGCTTTTGGTACCAGGGCAGCAACAGAGTCGATCACTAAAATATCAATAGCGCCTGAGCGGATAAGGTTATCAGCAATTTCAAGTGCCTGCTCGCCATTATCCGGTTGTGAGATCAGCAGGTTCTCAACATCAACACCCAGCTTTTTAGCATAAAACCGGTCGAACGCATGTTCAGCATCAATAAATGCGGCAATACCACCCATTTTCTGTGATTCAGCAATGGCATGTATAGCCAGCGTAGTTTTACCGGAAGATTCAGGTCCGTATATTTCAATAACCCTTCCTTTTGGTAAACCGCCAACGCCCAAAGCGATATCCAGGCCGATAGAACCGGTTGATATTACCTCTGTAGCCTCAATAGCGGCATCGCCCAGTTTCATGATGGTACCCTTACCGTATGATTTTTCCAGCTTATCTAACGTTAACTGTAATGCTTTTAATTTTTCTGCGCTGCTCATTTTTTTAATAATATTAGCAAATATAAATACTTTATTTTAAAATACTAATTTTTTTAGTAAATTATTTGATTTGGTGATTTGTTACTGCGAGGTACGAAGCAATCGCCAACAATGCAAAACCGCCCTGCTATAGTATGCGATTGCCAGGCTATCACCCGCAATGATAAAAAGCTAACTTAATCAACTTATTCAACTTATTCAACCAATGTTATCCACACTTCTTTTAGCTAATTCCTTACTGATCTTGTTTAAGGTATTTTTCTTTTTTTGATCTTTTACTTTTTTCAGTTTCAATGCTTCGGCTTTGAGCAGGGCTGCTTCGGTATGTGTTTTTTCGTAATATCTGCAAAACCAGCTGATAGGGCAGATTTCACATTTAGGACTGCGGGCAACACAAATATACCGGCCATGTAGTATAAGCCAGTGATGCGCCACACCTAAAGTTTCTTTTGGCAAATAAACCATTAACTGTTTTTCGGTAGCCAGTGGTGTTAGCGCATTGGTGGTTAAACCAATCCTGTTTGACACCCTGAAAACATGCGTATCCACAGCAATGGCCGGCGCATCAAATACGACCGAAGCAATAACATTGGCCGTTTTACGGCCCACGCCCGGCATTTTTTGAAGATCATCTATCCCGGCTGGTACTTCTCCATTAAAAACATCCACCAGTATTTTTGACATTCCCACTAAATGTTTTGCTTTATTATTTGGATAGCTTACACTGCGGATATAGTTAAAAACCTCTTCGGGCGTAGCCGCTGCGAGGGATTGCGGAGTTGGAAAACGCTCGAATAAGGCCGGCGTTACCTGGTTGATCCGCTTATCGGTGCATTGCGCCGACAGGATAACAGCTATTAATAGTTGAAAAGGATTGCCGTATTGCAGTTCGGTAACCGGGTTGGGTTGTTGTTTAGAAAAGTAATCAACAAAGTATTTATAGCGTTCCTTTTTAGTCATTGAGTTATTAGGTCATTGGTCTTTTTAATCCGACTAATTCATCTGCAATAATCATTAATAAATAAGAAATACAAAAGAGCAATAAATTATTTTACAAATTACTAACCGGATAATTAATGAATGACATAATGACTATTGACTTAATAACCTCATTAAAAATAGAAAGGTTCACAAATCAAAACTTGTTTAATAAAACAAACATGACTTGTGAACCAGTAATTGTAAACTACTACTAACGTAAACTCTTCGAGTAATCCAGTATGTGATGGATAGTTTGAAGTTTTGGGTTCTTTTGCAAAAGGTCCAGATCAGCGCGGAGTGAATGATAAAACATTAGCTCGTCACCTTCCAGATTCTCCTGCAGTTCCTCGTTCACTTTAACTTTGTTAGTTAGTAAATTTAAAGTTGTTGTAAAAGTTTCTTCCATAAGCTTTTTTAAAATTTAGTTTACAGATACTAAACGAAAGCATAAATATAATATTTTATTTAAATGAAAATTAAATGAAATTTTTTTATGTAGAATTAAAATATATTTCGTAACGGCGACTTTTCTCTGCCGAGGGAGCCTGACTTATTCTTTAACTCAACAAAAAATGCCCTTAAAATTATCTTTTAAGAGCATTTTCATTTCTTTGAGTGTAAGGAACTAATCGCTAACCTCTGGCCTCTGATCTCTCACCCTAATTCTTCAAACTCAATTCTTTGCTTTGCATCATTTTACGCAGGTTATTGAGGGCATAACGCATACGGCCAAGTGCCGTATTAATGCTTACTTCAGTAATATCGGCTATTTCTTTAAAGCTCATATCACCAAAATGGCGCATTATCAATACTTCTTTTTGTTCAGCAGGTAATAAATGAATTAATGATTTAAGGTCTTTATAAGTTTGCTCGCGCACCATCCGGTCTTCGGTGCTTTCATCGTAATTGCCTAAAACTTCAAAAATATCAAAGTCGTCACCATTACTTATCATTGGCGCGCGTTTCTCCCTACGGAAATGGTCAATTACCAGATTGTGCGCAATGCGGGTAACCCAAGGCAAAAACTTACCTTCTTCGTTGTATTTTCCTGCTTTTAGCGTATTGATCACCTTAATAAAGGTGTCCTGAAAAATATCCTCGGCAAGGTATTCGTCTTTTACCAGTAAGTAAATAGAAGTATATATTTTTGATTGATAGCGGCGAATCAGTTCTACCAGTCCACCTTCATCACCCGCAATATAATGATGGATCAGATCCTGGTCACTTTTCAATTGAAAATCCATAGAAAAACTACTAACTTAATTTATTAACTAATTTTAATTTAAGTAGAGTTCTATCTATAAGCTTTTTCCTTTAGGGGTTAAGAATTTGTTATCCCAAATAAAACAAATTATCATCAAAAAAACAAATATTATTTTTGTAGAACAGGCTCTGAGTAGCTAATTTAACAATATTTAACAATATTCACTATAATACATCCGGTATTACTTTCGTTACAAACCAATAATTGTCAGCTTAATGCAACCTCTTCAACAAATCGACTTTTAGTCAATACAATTCACAAACTCATTTGGATACTGCTAAAAATTTTAGGATTTTTGCGTTTTGGAAGAAAGTCCACAGTTAACGGTCGATAGACCATGGGAAAAACGTTTATTTAAAACTTTCGGCTCAAAAATAATATTAACCAATGCATTTTTGCAGCTACTATGGACTATCGGCCATGGTCCATAGACTATCAACAATATGAACGAAGCAGAAAAAGATCCTCAACATCATATAATTATAAAGGGGGCGCGTGTTCACAACCTTAAAAATATGGATGTGGCCATACCCAAAAACAAACTGGTTGTTGTAACCGGCATGTCAGGTTCGGGTAAGTCGTCGCTTGCCTTTGATACCCTGTATGCCGAAGGACAACGACGCTACGTGGAGAGCCTTTCGTCCTACGCCCGCCAGTTTTTAGGCAGGATGAATAAGCCCGATGTTGATTATATAAAAGGCATTGCGCCGGCCATAGCAATCGAACAAAAGGTTATTACCTCAAATCCACGATCCACAGTTGGCACTTCAACAGAAATATACGATTATTTAAAGCTGCTTTTTTCCAGAATAGGGAAAACAATTTCCCCGGTATCCGGCGGAATTGTAAAAAAGGATTCGGTTACGGATGTGATCAACTTTATAATGACGCTACCTGATGAAACCCAGGTAACTGTTTTGTGCCCTTTATATCCGCATAATAACCGCAGCTTAAAGGAAGAGCTTGCAGTATTGATGCAAAAAGGATTTGTGCGGGTTGAATTTAAAGGAAAGCTTTCAAAAATTGAATCGCTTTTAGAAGACATAAGCATTGTTGATGACGGATCATGGCTTGTGGAAGAAATAGCGGAAGGAGCCGAAAGCGAAAAGCCGAAAGCTGATGGTAAAAAGGCGAAAGGTAAAAGCGCAAAGCAGAAAACAGAAAGTGAAGAAGCTGAATCGGCCAACTCACCACTCACTACTCACCACTCACAAACTGTCCGAATTGTCATCGACCGTATTTCAAAAAATAATGAAGATGAAACCTTAAGTCGTTTGGGTGATTCCATACAGACAGCATTTTTTGAAGGCAAAGGCGATTGTTATGTCCGATTCGCACAGCCGGACTCAAACAATGAGCAGGAGCGTTTTTTCTGCGACCGGTTTGAGCTGGATGGAATACGCTTTGAAGAACCGACGCCAAACTTTTTCAGTTTTAACAATCCGTACGGTGCCTGTAAACGATGCGAAGGCTACGGCAAAGTGATTGGCATTGATGCCGATTTGGTGATTCCGGATAAAAGCAAAAGCGTTTATGAAGGCGCTATTGCCCCATGGCGAGGAGAAAAAATGCGTGAATGGAATGATAAGCTGATTAAAAATGCATTAAAATTTGATTTCCCGATACACCGGCAATATAACCAGCTCACCGAAAATCAGCAACAGCTGCTATGGACGGGCAACAGCTATTTCCAGGGGCTTGATGCGTTTTTTAAAGAGATAGAGGAACAAACCTACAAAATTCAGTACCGGGTGATGCTATCGCGGTACAGGGGCAAAACTACCTGCCCCGAGTGCAAGGGCAGCCGTTTAAGGCAGGATGCATCGTACGTAAAAGTAAACGGTAAATCAATAACAGATGTGGTTTTAATGCCGCTTGATAAAGCGCTCAATTTTTTTAAGACCATTGAATTGAATGAAACGGATGCCAAAGTTGGTAAACGTTTATTGATGGAAATTACCAACCGCCTGCTTTTTTTAAATGACGTAGGTTTAAGTTATTTAACACTTAATCGTTTATCAAACACTTTATCGGGTGGTGAATCACAGCGCATTAATCTGGCAACGTCTTTAGGCAGCAGTTTAGTAGGCTCTGTTTATGTACTTGATGAGCCAAGCATCGGTTTGCATCCCCGCGATACCCAACGATTAATAGGCGTATTAAAATCACTGCGGGATGTAGGCAATACGGTATTGGTTGTAGAGCATGAAGAAGAGATAATGAAAGCCGCCGATCACATTATTGACATTGGCCCCGAGGCCGGAACGCATGGCGGCAACCTGATGTTTTCAGGCACTTATGACGATATTATTAAGGACGATGACAGCCTCACCGGACGGTACCTGAGCGGAAAAGAAAAAATCGCTATCCCTGCCACCCGCCGCAAATGGAACGACTTTATTGAGATAAAAGGTGCGAGGGAAAACAACCTGAAGCATGTAAATGCCAAGTTCCCTTTAGGGGTTTTAACGGTAGTTACAGGTGTATCAGGTTCAGGTAAAACAAGTTTGGTAAAACGGGTACTGGCTCCGGTATTACAAAAAACATTAGGCAATTATAATGGTGAGCAAACTGGCTCGTTTGACAGCATTGAAGGCGATTACCTAAAAATTGAACAGGTGGAATTGGTTGATCAAAACCCGATAGGCCGCTCATCACGCTCAAACCCGGTTACTTATGTAAAGGCCTGGGACGAGATCCGCAATCTTTTTGCTGCACAGCCAGTATCAAAAGCTGCCGGGTTAAAACCTTCGGCATTTTCTTTTAATGTTGAAGGAGGCCGCTGCGATGTTTGCCAGGGCGAAGGAGAAGTGAAGATAGAAATGCAGTTTATGGCTGATATCTTCCTTACCTGCGAAGCCTGCGGAGGTAAACGCTTTAAGCAACATATCCTTGATGTTACCTATCACGATAAAAATGTATCAGAAGTTTTAGGCATGACCATTGAAGAAGCGTTGGAATTCTTCAATAAAGAGCCTAAGATCATCAGCAAAATAAAACCGCTGATGGATGTAGGTTTGGGCTATGTGCAATTAGGGCAATCATCCAACACACTTTCGGGCGGCGAGGCACAGCGTATTAAGCTGGCATCGTTCCTGGTTAAAGGTAATAATACACACAAAACACTCTTTATTTTTGATGAACCGACAACCGGTTTGCATTTCGCCGATATAAAAAAGCTACTCAAATCATTTGACGCACTTTTAGACCAGGGCAATACCATTATTGTTATTGAACACAATATGGATGTGATAAAATGCGCCGACTGGGTAATTGACATTGGCCCGGAAGGCGGCGATTACGGCGGTAAAGTTGTTTTTGAAGGCTTGCCCGAAAATCTGATTAAAGAGAAAGATTCTTATACAGGGAAGTTTTTGAAGGAGCGGTTTTAAGAAAAAATTGCGAGATACGAAGCAATCGCATGCTATACAGAGCGGTTATGCATAGCATGCGATTGCTTCGTCGTTCCTCCTCGCAATGACAAGGTGTTTGTATTAGCTTTAATAAGGATACCTTACAAAAGCTTCCATGGCTTCATATTCAGCCATGCCCAGCTTGTCATAACACCTGGCAGTTTCGCGGGTGCGGTCTTCTGCCCTTACCCAAAACTCCCTGGCATCATCGCCCGGGAATACCGGCCGGTCCTTCTGGCTCTGGTGCTTGAAGATCGCATTCCGTTTCCGGATCACTTCCTGCGGTGACAGCGGTACGGCCATCTCTATCTCCCAGGTGTCAAACTCCTGCCATGCACCGCGGTACATCCACAGCCAGCAGTCCTTTACCCAGTCTTCGGTTTCCTTCAGCCGGTTCAGTGCCGCTATAATGATGTTGAAGCATACCAGGTGGGTACCGTTCGGGTCTGCAAAGTCGCCGGCTGCAAATACCTGCTGCGGTTTTACCTGGTTTAACAGCTCCATGGTAAGCCGGATGTCTTCCCCGCCTGCCGTGTTCTTTTTTATTTTACCCGTTTCATAAAAGGGCAGGGCCATAAAATGGATATGATCGTCATTCAGCCCTGCATACCTTGCCCCCGAGATGGCTTCTGTTTTGCGGATAAAGCCCTTTACATCCCTGATCTCTTTGGTATCTACCTGGTTGGGGTGCTTGGTGGGCATAAAGCTGCGCATCTGTTCATAGATGCTTTTTAATTTGGTATTGTCTTCCCCGATGCTGTGGTTAAAATCGATGGCGAATTCCACAAAGCGCAGCACATCATCATCCCATACGGCCGTATTGCCCGAGGTCTGGTAGGCTACATGCACATCATGTCCCTGGTCAACGAGTCTGATAAAGGTGCCGCCCATCGAGATCACATCATCATCCGGGTGGGGTGAAAAGATAATGGAGCGTTTTTTTGCAGGCAGCGCCCGTTCCGGCCGCTGGCTGTCATCGGCGTCGGGCTTGCCGCCCGGCCAGCCGGTAATGGTATGCTGCAGCTGGTTAAAAATGTCGATATTGATATCATATACCGGTCCCTGTTCTACTGCCAGCTGGGCCATGCCATGGTTATTGTAATCTTCTTCGGTCAGCTTCAGGATGGGTTTGTTCATTGTGTCAGCCAGCCACAGTACCGCTTTCTTTTTCAGCGTGTTTTCCCATACACAATCCTTTACCAGCCAGGGGGTATCAAACCGGGTAAGCGAGCTGGCTGCTGCCTCGTCCAGTACAAACTCCACATGGTCTGACAGCTGCAGGTAGGTGGCCGGCACATCACCCGAGATCTCTCCTTCTACTGCTTTTTTGATGATCGGGGCTTTCTTGCGGCTCCAGGCCATCAGGATGATCTCCCTTGCCTTAAAGATGGTGCCGATCCCCATGGTGATGGCTTTGGTGGGCACATTCTGCTTGCCGCCAAAATCCCGCGAGGCATCGTTGCGGGTCAGGTCATCCAGCGTTACCAGCCGGGTACCCGAGTTGGGCGCCGAGCCCGGCTCGTTAAAGCCGATGTGGCCCGTACGGCCGATCCCCAGGATCTGCAGGTCCAGTCCGCCCAGGGCGGTTATCTTCTTTTCATAATTCAGGCAAAAGGCTGCCACAGCTTCTTTTTTCAAAGTACCATCCGGGATGTGCACGTTGCTCCGATCTATATCCACCTGGCTGAACAGGTTTTCGTTCATGAACGTTACATAGCTCTGGGCTGCATCCGGCTGCATCGGGTAGTATTCGTCCAGGTTAAAGGTGATCACGTTCTTAAAGCTCAGGCCTTCTTCCCGGTGCTGCCGCACCAGCTCAGCATAAACGCCTACCGGGGTTACACCGGTTGCCAAACCCAGTACGGTTTTTTCTCCCTTGCTGTTCCTGCTGCGGATCAGGGCTGCGATCCGCCCTGCTACTGCTTTCGATGCTTCCTGCTGATTGTCATACACCGTTACCGGCAGCTTCTCGTAACGGGTCTCTTCTAGTAAATTTAATCGGGCCAT
>JAQNCM010000306.1 GCA_029237615.1 Mucilaginibacter sp. | reverse complement strand
GGTTGATATGGGGCCTGGTTTTTGGCTATCTTGAGGGTCGCCGCTCCACGGAGTTTATGGCTGCCATGCTATCCATCAGCCTGATTTTTGCTTCCGGCTTCGTAAAAACGGTTGGCCGCACGTTGCTTCATGTGCTACCTATAAACGATTTCCAGATGCCATTTTTAACCGGTGCTGTTTTTGCGATTCCCTTACTGTTGTTTGTTTTTTTCCTCGAGCTGATCCCTCAGCCAACCGCTGAAGACATTGAGCTCCGCACCAAACGTGTGCCTATGAATGCGGAGGAACGCAAACAATTTTTACAACGCTTTTTACCGGGTGTAATTTTAACGCTTGTTATTTATGTACTGTTAACCGTAATGCGCGATGTACGTGATAACTTTGAAGTAGAGATATGGGCCAGCCTTGGCGTAAAGGGCAATCTGATTTATACCAGTACTGATACTAAAATTTCTGTGATTGTGCTGATAGCCATGAGCCTGCTTATACTGGTACGTAAAAATCTGCGTGCGTTCAGCATTATTCACTTGCTCATTATATTCGGCTGTGTATTGATAGGTGTATCTTCCATCCTGTTCTCTTTAAAAATGATAAGCCCTACCACCTGGATGACCATGGCCGGACTTGGGCTATATCTCGGTTACGTGCCTTACAACGCCATATTTTTTGAGCGGATGATAGCCACTTTCCATTATAAAAGTAATGTGGGCTTTATTATTTATGTGGCCGATTCTTTAGGCTACCTGGGTAGTATGACTCTGCTGTTGGTGAAGGAACTGGGCAGGCCAAACATTAGCTGGGGCGATTTCTTTAGGCAGGGCGTGGTATTTGTGGCGATAATAGGCGGTATTGCAGCTGTACTGTCACTTATTTACTTTTTACAAAGTGCCCGTAAGCAAAACAGAAATGAACAAACAGAAGAGGAATTAACGATACAACCCGCATGAAATCATCATCAAAAAGTGCAATAGTAATAGGCGCGGGAATTGTTGGCCTTGCCACCGCACGTGCTCTGGCAATAAGGGGATATAAAGTAACCGTGTTTGAACGGAACGAGCGGGCGGTTGGTGCGTCTATCCGTAATTTTGGGATGATCTGGCCTATAGGGCAGGCTACTGGTCCATTGTTTGAACGTGCTATGCTTTCACGTACTATCTGGAAAGAAATTTGTACGGAAGCTAATATCTGGCATAACGAAGTGGGTTCCCTGCATTTGGCGTATCATGACGACGAACTGCAGGTGATCAGCGAATATGTTGAAGTTAACCAGGCTTACCGCGATTGCACTTTGCTAACCCCTCAAAAGGCATTACAAAAATCACCGGCAGTTAATCCGTCCGGTTTAAAGGGTGCCTTATGGAGCGGCGAAGAAATGATCGTGGAATCAAGGGTGGCTGTTGGGCAGGTAGCTAAATACCTGGCCGAAAAATATGATGTTGAATTTTACTGGAATACAGCCATCAGCCAGATAACGCACCCTAAAGTTATATCCGGAAACCGCAGCTGGGAAGCTGATGAAATATTTGTTTGCAGCGGGGCTGATTTCGAAACGCTTTATCCGGAACTTTTCCTGGAAACGCAAATAACAAAGTGTAAATTGCAAATGATGCGCCTTGTAGCGCAACCCGATGAATGGCGCATAGGGCCTTCGTTATGCGGCGGGCTCTCCATGATCCATTACCCTGGCTTCCAGGCTGCTGCATCATTACCTGCCCTGCGAAAACGCTACGAAGAACAGTACGCCGGATACTTAAAATGGGGCATACACGTTATGGTATCACAAAACGGCAGCGGCGAGTTAACAATAGGCGATTCGCATGAATACGGATTGGTACATGATCCCTTCGACAAGGAATTTATTAATGATATGATAACTGCCTACTTACATACTTTTGCCAACTTTAAGGATTGGAAAATGCTGCAGTCATGGCACGGCATCTACCCAAAAATGACCGACGAAAAAACCGAGCTTATTGTTGACATAGCACCCGGTGTAACCGTAATAAACGGCGTTGGCGGCAACGGCATGACATTATCATTCGGCCTGTGTGAGACCTATTTTGCAAACAAAGGTCAGTAGTTAATAGCCGTAAAGCGATCGTCAACAGTAGCAGTCTTTCCTGCTGCAAACAATAAATAAAAGTGCCAAAAATGGATAACAGGAGAGATTTTATAAAAAAAGCCGCCTTACTGACCGGCGTGGCAGGATTGTCAAATATGCTTCCTGAATCAATCCAAAAGGCAATGGCCATTAATGCAGCTCAGGGTAGTACCTACCTGGATGCTGAACATGTGGTTATACTGATGCAGGAAAACCGGTCATTTGATCATTGTTTCGGCACGCTTAAAGGTGTGAGGGGATATAATGATCCGCGGGCTATTGATCTGCCTGATAAAAACAAAGTATGGCTGCAGTCCAATTCAAAAGGCGAAACATATGCGCCCTTCCGTTTGGATATTAAAAACACCAGGGCTACCTGGATGGACTCCCTGCCGCATTCCTGGCGCAACCAGGTGAATGCACGCAATGACGGCAAGTTTGATAAGTGGCTCGATAATAAACGCAACAGCATCCCTGCTTATGCCAATATGCCCTTAACGCTGGGTTACCATACCCGCGAGGATATACCCTTTTATTATGCACTGGCAGATGCCTTTACCATTTGCGATCAGAATTTTTGCTCAGCGCTTACCGGGACCAATCCAAACCGGCTTTATCTATGGTCAGGTACGGTTAGGGAAGAGCAAAACGAAAACTCAAGGGCCAATGTATGGAATGACGACATGGATTATGGTACCTTAAAATGGACCACCTTTCCGGAGCGTTTGGAGGATAACGGCATATCATGGAAATGCTACCAGAATGAGGTGGCTATTGACACCGGTTTTGAAGGCGAACAAGATCCCTGGCTTTCAAATTTTCAGGATAATGCGCTGGAATTTTTCGCACAGTATAATATTCACCTGCACGAACCACACCTCATTGCTATGCAAAAGAGAGCGGAGGAACTGCCGGTAAAAATCGATGAATTGCAAAAGAAAATTGATGAGTTGCCTGCGGGTAATAAGCAGCTGAGCCAGCTGAAAAAGCAAGTAAGGGAAATGAAATCCTACCTGGAGGCGGTGAACAAGGAACGGGAAGTATGGAAACCAGGTATGTTTGATAAATTATCTGAGCGGGAAAAAAGCATTCATAAAAAAGCCTTCGACACCAATAAAAACGATCCCGATTTTCGTGAGCTGGTCGCGCTAAAATATAGCGACGATGGTACGGAACGCGAATTAAAGGTGCCAAAAGGAGATGTGCTGCACCAGTTTAGGGCAGATGTGAAAAATGGTAGTCTACCTATGGTGTCATGGATATCTGCTCCTGAGAATTTCTCTGATCATCCGAGTGCGGCCTGGTATGGCGCATGGTATGTATCGGAAGTGCTGGATATCCTTACACAAAACCCGGAAGTATGGAAAAAGACGATCTTTATATTGGCTTATGACGAAAACGATGGCTATTTCGATCATGTTCCGCCATTTGTAGCGCCTCACTCACATAAAGCAGGTACCGGCAAAGTGTCCGATGGCATTGATACCCGGGCAGAGTTTGTAACCGTTGAACAGGAACTGGCCAGGAAAGATTTTCCTGAAAAATATGACCGTGAAAGTTCTATCGGGCTGGGCTACCGCGTTCCGCTGATAATCGCGTCGCCATGGAGCAAAGGCGGGTGGGTAAATTCCGAAGTGTTTGATCATACTTCTACCCTCCAGTTTTTAGAGAAGTTTTTAAATAAAAAAACAGGCAAAGAAATAAAAGAGTCCAACATCAGCAATTGGCGGAGAACCGTTTGCGGTGATCTTACCTCTGTATTCCGGCCTTATAAAGGGGAAACGATACCAACGCCTCCATTTGTGCCGAAGGATGCGTTTGTTGAAAGCATCCATAAGGCACAATTTAAAAAATTGCCTGCTAATTATAAGCTCCTTACAGCCGAAGAGATTGCGCTCATAAACAAAGCGCCGCATGCCTCGCCGTATATGCCTAAACAGGAAAAAGGCATTAAGCCATCGTGCCCGCTGCCTTACCAGTTATATGCCGATGGCGGATTAAGCGCCGACAAAAAATCATTCGGTATTAAATTCACTGCCGGCAACGAAATATTTGGCCAATCGTCATCCGGTGCGCCGTTTAATGTATATGCTCCGGGTAAATACCTGCAGGAAAAGAACCAGCAGCAGGTAATGGACAATGTGCGTACCTGGGCTTATACCGCTGTAGCCGGTGATATACTAACGGATGAATGGCCGCTTGCTGAATTTGAAAACAGTCATTACCATCTGCGGGTATACGGTCCAAATGGTTTTTTCCGTGAGTTTACAGGGGATGCTGCTGATCCGACAATTGATATCGTCTGCGAATATCAGCGCAGCTTAACCAATAGCAAAAAACTAAGCGGTAACATGGAATTAAAGCTTCATAATTTAAGTGCAAGCCAGCAAATAATTGAGGTAACCGACCACGCTTACAAAATAAATAACCATAAAAAAGTAATTGAAGCAGGCGGTAAAACGGCCCTGGTATTTAATTTGGTAACCAGCCACAACTGGTATGATTTCAGCGTGAAAGTAAACGGCGCCCAATCTTTTGAAAAACGTTATGCAGGTCGTGTAGAAACCGGAAGACCGGGTTACAGCGATCCTCAAATGGGATAATCTGTTTTAGTGTTCTGAAGATATCTATACCACATCCGCTGCCGCGAGTTTGCAACTCGTGGTTAATGCTAAGCTTATAGCTTTGTAAGCAGAATGCCTACAGCACATCGGGACGAAGTTACGCTACCTTTGACCGGGCAGCTATTTATAGCTAGTATTCTATATTTTTGCAGAGTATTATGATAAAAAATTAATTCCTAAACAAAACCATAGGGTATTCTGATATGTTATTTAATAAATATTTAAATGGTATTAATAAATATTAATCACATCTATGAATGCAATTTCACCTTGGGCTGCAACCGCCGGTTTAACCCTTACAGATGCGAATTTGCCGGTTTTATACACCAGGCAACTTGATGGTTTTACCTTTACGGTACATGTTACGGCTGACTCTTTATGGGTCAACGCGCAATGGTCCGGGGGCGGAAACCTGGTTTTTCGTGCCGCATTTGCGCCGGATGGAAATTTAAACGTTGAGGGTGCCGAAGAAAAAGGGGATGGAGTTGAATTTTCACTGACTTCCCTTATCGGAAAAATGAAAGTAAGCGTAGGTTTGATAGCGGGCGAACATATCATGCTCCATTATAAAACCACCTTAACACCAAATGCAGATCTGCTGATCCCTTTTTGGCCAAGGGATATCATCAATCCCGGTAAAGACGGAAACCTACAGCATACAGCAGGCGAAATATATGTACAACAGGTGGGTTCGCGGTCGGGGCAGCTTTATTTTGGTATTACCCGGCCGAAGGCAGGGGCAGTATTATACCTGCAAAATTTAACTTCCCTGGCTGATTATTGCGAGCAAACGGAGACTTCGGCGGCCGAAGTAGTAGGTGGCGAATGGCCGGAATTGGGCTTTGCGCTGCCGCCAACCTTAAAAGGCAAACCTCTTGAGGCGGGGAAAAATGTAATCATTAGTGATGCGTTCGTAGCCTTTGACACGGAAGTGCCGAAAGATGAACCAGCTATGGTTAAACAATATTTGAACCTGCTGGCTGAAATTTACCTGCAATTACCAAAACCGGAAACGGATTACCAAAACTGGCCTCAAATTTTAGACAGCGGCCTTAAAGATTTGATAGATAGCCCGGGCTGTTGGTCGCAGGTTGCAGGTAACCACTATTTTAATGCGTATGTATGCGATTATGCTACCCCTCCAGAAATTATGGTGCAGCTTGCTGTATTACTGCCCTTACTGGATTACGTGGAGTGGAGCGATACCGAACTGGAAGTAATGAAGCGGATAAAGGACGGGCTGCCCGCGTTTTATGACGAGAAGATCGGCACTATTATGCGGTGGCACCCGGCGGCGGCTGATAAGCTGGAAGGCGAGGAAGAACAAAAGAAGCCAATGATAATGGACTCATGGTATCTGCATCACCCTATGCTGAACCTTTCCAGGCTTGCACTAAAAGGAGACGAGGTGGCGAGAAAGCTTTTCCTCGATTCATTGGATTTTGTTATCAAAGTGGCTCATCATTTTAATTACCAGTGGCCTGTGTTTTATGACATCAATACGCTTGAAGTGGTAAAGGCGGAAACTCAACAGGGCAAAGGGGGCGAAAAAGATGTCCCCGGTATATATGCGCATGTTATGCTGCAGGCCTGGGAACTGACAGGCCAAAAAAAATATTTAAAGGAAGCGGAAACTGCCGCAAAAAAGCTGCATGGCCTGGGCTTTGACATGTTTTACCAGGCGAATAATACCGCGTTTTCGGCCGGCGCGATGCTGCGGTTGTGGAAGGCTACCAAAAATGAAACCTATAAGGAACTGAGTTATTTATGCCTGGCCAATATCTTTAAAAACGTACGGCTTTGGGACTGCAACTATGGCTATGGCCAAAATTTTCCTTCGTTTTTTGCGCTGTTTCCTTTAAACGACGCACCCTACACAGCAGTTTATGAGGAGCAGGAAGTTTTTTGTGCATTTCATGATTACCTGCGCCATGCGGAGGGTGAGGAGCTGTTACCTTCTGCCCGGTTGCTGATAGCTGAATATATCCGTTACCTGGTGGCGAGAGCCGTTTATTATTACCCCACAATGCTGCCCAAAGAAATGTTGTCGGCCGATGTAAAGATAGGCGAGCTTGATCCTAAGCTTTGGATTGCGCTGGAAGATATGCACGATGGCTGGGAACAATGCGGACAGGTAGGCCAGGAAGTTTACGGCGCGGGTAATGCTTTTGGGATATTGCCAAGGCATTATATGCAGGTTCCTGCTGAGAATTTTAAAGTATATGTTGACTATCCGGCCTATGGATTTGCAGCTAAAAAAGATAAACCCATTACTTTTCAACTTGCCGGCGATGGCAGGTTAAGCTGCCGGATGATGATCGTTAAGAATGAAAAAGGCAAACTACCGGCATTTACTGTAACGGTTAAGGACCAAAAAGACGAATTAAAGGGCAAGCAAACCAAAGATGGTCATATGGAATACTGCCTGCAAGGTAACCAAACGGTTAAAATTGACTGGGAAATAAAATGAGTAAATATTAATGGCCGGAGCTATTCATTTCGTTTCCCCAGGGTCTCTTGAAAAGGACCCTGCGCAGTATGCTTGCGAGAAGCGTAAACATTTCTACACGATATACTTTCATCATATTAATGCTCCCGGCAGGGGATAAAATGCTAATCATCTAAATATCAGTAAACTGCAAAAACAAGGTGAATGATTTTCTGTTATCTGCTACCACTCAGCTACTAATTTGGGCCATAAATCCGTCAGTCAGCTAATTGCACAGGTGCTTGTGGGAACATAAACATTTTTACGAAGAATACTTTCATTATTCCCACGCAGGGTCGTCTATGACAGACCCTGGGAGACGAAAACTTAAATTTTCAAGAGACCCTGCGGAGAGGAATTCGCTATTACACTTATTGATTAGATCTACGATATCGGCTTCCCAATCCATCACGTGGATCTGATCGCACCCCGTTTCTTACTAAAGTAATACCCGTCCCGACACCTTATTTCCTCTAAAAATTAACTTAATGCCGTCGCTTTAATTTAACTATTGATAGACAAAATACGCCGGATTGTCGACTTTAACATTTTTTAACAGGAATCTTTTGAACGTTTGTATCAGAAAACAACGTTTAGGTATTTCAGCAATGACAATTGGCAGGCACAAACAATGACCGTTAAATAAATACTTCAATCCGAAAGCAAGATCGATGAACTCATTTTTACGCATTAATCAATAAGTTTTTTATTTAAAATCAAACATGATAATCGTATGAAAAGGATCAGCAGTAATATATACCAGATCAGCTTAGGTTGGGTGAACGTTTTTGTCATAGAGGATGATGGCCTGACTCTGATCGATACCGGTACAAGAGGGAGTACAGGAAAAATTTTCAGCGCAATTAAGAACGGGGGGAAGAACCCATATGATATAAAACGGATCATCCTGACCCATGCACATCCGGATCATGCCGGAAGTGCCGAGGAGATGAAGCGGATGTTAAGGGTTCCGGTAATGGCGCACCGCGATGACGCAGAGATCATGCGCTATGGCATTGCTTGCCGCAAGGAGATCTGCCTGACGCCCGGACTAAAAAACTGGCTGATCTACGAGCTGGCCATCAAGCGCTCGGGTATTAATATCGAGCCGGTAGTTATAGACGAACAGTTAAATGACCACGACCTGCTGCCTTTGCTGGGCGGGACTCGCGTTATCCACACACCAGGCCATAGCAAGGGCCATATCTCCCTGCTGATGGAAAATGAGGAAGTATTGATTGCAGGCGATCTGTTGTCGAACAGCACCGGATTGGGCCTGAGCGTCATCTACGAAAATATGGCTGAAGGAATCAGCAGCATCCTGAAAGTAACGGATCTGGACTTTGATAAAATGGTCTTCGGACATGGAAGGCCGATTTTGAAGGATGCCGGCAGCATTATGCGGCGGGCCTTTGTTAACTATGAATACGCACTCGTTTAAGCCGAACAACCGTGAAAGTCACTCAAATCCTGAAGCACCAGGGCCGGGAGCTTTATACCCTGGGGCTTAAACTCATCTTTACCTATGCGGAATATAGCGAGCCGACCTTGTTTGCTTCTTTAATGAATTTTTGTATCGCAAAGGTTCCGGAGTCGCTGGAGCGCATCAAAGCACTTTACAACCGGCACCCCTGGCCAAAGTTTTCACCTTCGTTCTAAAAATGTGCTAAACTTTCAGTTTATCAACTCAATTAAAAAGCTGGTCCATTGCCAGATTTATTTTATAAGCTGAAAGTTTCATATGTTTTAGCGCTAAGTTACGCTAACCTTAAACCAGTGCAGAATTGTGCTGTCGCCCTCGCGAATAGAAAATGTCTATATATTTTTAAAATCTATTTTGTAACGTTTTTCAATAGAAAATATCTATGGTTTCACTTTTTCGTTTCCAAGGTCTCTCGAAAAGGACTCTGCGCAGTATGCTTGCGAGAAGCATAAACATTTCTACACGATGTACTTTCATCATATTCATACTCCCCTGCAGGATTGTCTATGACAAACCCGGCAGGGGAGTAAAATGACAATCAGCTGAATGTCAATAAGTTGTAAAAACAAGGTGGATAATAGTGGATAGCGTGGATATTTTTCTGCTATCCGCCACCACTCAGCTACTAATTTGGGTCATAATCCGTCAGTCAGCCAACTGTATCCATACGGGGGCATGATCGCTGCTCTTTTCCCATCCCCGCACATTACGGTCGACACCGGCAGCAGTCAGGCGGCTATCCACATGAGGGCTGAGCAGGAAATGATCAATGCGCAAACCCGCATTGCGTCCGTATGCATCACGGAAATAATCCCAAAAAGTGTAAATCGTTTCGGTGGGATAAACCTTTCGTATGGCATCAGTCCAACCCTGTGACACCAGCGTTTTAAAAGCCGCACGCGTTTCCGGCCGGAACAGCGCATCGTCAACCCAGCGTTCAGGTTTATAAACATCCAGCTCAGTTGGCATTACATTATAGTCGCCGGTTAAAATAACCGGTATGTCAGCGGCAAGCAAATCGGCCGCGTGTGTAGTTAACCGTTCAAACCAGCTTAGCTTATAGTCGAATTTGGGTCCGGGAGCAGGGTTGCCATTTGGCAGATAAAGGCATCCTATATGAATGCCATTGATCACCGCTTCAATATACCGGCTATGCATATCATCCGGATCGCCGGGAAGCGCCCGGCTCACTTCTTTGATCTCATGATTATGCGCCAGTATAGCTACGCCGTTCCAGCTTTTTTGTCCGTGCCAAATGGCACTATAACCGGCATCGTGTATCGCTTGTTCGGGAAATTTTTCCTGCGGTGCTTTTAATTCCTGGAGACACACAACATCTGGTGCTGTTTCATTGAGCCAGCGAAGCAATACCGGTAGTCGTCCGTTAACTCCATTTACGTTGTAGGTAGCTATTTTCATTATGAACGCGTGGTTTTAGAAAATTGGTTTTAAAAATCAAGCCGATATTTCAAATCAGGATACTAAACTATAAAATAAAAATCGTTTACTTGTTGGAAAAGGATCCAACAAGTTTGTGGGGGTAAGCTTTTAACTACTCATCAACAAGAACAATAAACGGAAGCTTTGTTAATACTATAAAGCTCATGATTTTGAGCGGGCCGGGGGCTTTACCAATAGCGGCAAAATCACCGATACTGCCATCACTATCGCAATTATATGCAATCCGCTGGTATATGCCCCGCTCGATTGCCTCAGATGCGCGATCAGCAGCGGGCCAAAGGCACTTGCAAACCCCCAGGCAGTGAGAATGAGTCCATAAATTGAGCCTACATTGCCTGGTCCAAAGTAATCTGCCGCAAAAGCAGGCATCGTCCCAAATCCACCGCCATAACACATCAGGATTAAAAAGGCAAGGACTGTAACACTTGTTACGGAATGAAAGCCCGGCAGCAGCCAGAACAACACAAGCTGTGCGATAAACATTACCGCAAAAGTTGCTTTTCGACCAATTAAATCAGAGATCCATGCCCAAAATACCCGCCCCAGCGCATTACCAATACTTACTATTCCTACCATGCCCGCGGCTACAATTGGTGTAATTTTCGCGAACTCCTGGAACAGTGGTGCTTCCTGTGAAATAATTGAAATACCGGCAGAGGTATTGAGAAAAAGCAATAGCCACAGGCCCCAGAACTGCCAGGTTTTCACAGCTTCGCCCAGGGTAAAGTCATTGGCGCTTTTTTGCCCCGGTTGTTTTTTACCCGGCTTCCAGCCGTCTGGCGTCCAGCCCTCGGGTGGGTTTTGCAAAAAGTAGGCAGATGCTACCGAAACAATTAAATAGGCTATACCCAGGTAGGCAAATGTTTGCAGCACGCCTACGCTTTGAATTAGCCGGGTTGCAATGGGCGCTGTTATCAATGCTCCTGCGCCAAAGCCGCCAACGGCAATTCCCGTCATTAAACCGCGCCGGTCGGGAAACCACTTTACTAGCACCGAGATTGGTACAATATAAGAAAAGCCAAGCCCGATGCCGCCGATCACTCCATATGTGAGGTATAGCCACCATAAACCGTGGTACGAAAAACTTGACAGGAATACACCTGCTCCATAAAGTGCACCGCCGGTCA
>JAQNCM010000460.1 GCA_029237615.1 Mucilaginibacter sp. | reverse complement strand
CTGTGTCATCTACTGTAACTCCTACTAAAAGTGCTACACCAACTGTAACTGCAACTATATCGGTTACTCCGAGTGTTACACCTACAATTAGCGTAACACCCTCAATTACACCTACGATTTCCGGCACTAATATTGTAACTGCCACACCGAACGTTACGGTTACACCGACTATTAGTGCGACTGTATCAGTTACTAGAACTGTATCAGTTACACCTACTGTAACATCAAGCAATCAACCCACTCAGACGGTAACCCCTACTGTTACAAAGAGTGTGACTCCAACGGTATCGCCATCTGTCACAGTAACGCCGTCATTAACAGTTACGCCTACTATAACCGCTGCACCTTCAGTTACCCCAACAATTTCGGCAACTATTAGTGTGACACCAACCATTACACGTACTAGAACAGTTACTCCAACTCGTACAGCATCAGCTACCGCGCAACCTACTACAACACCTGCATTATCAGCTACTGTGAGCCCTACACCATCTAAGTCAGCCACACCAAGTGTAACACCTACAGAAACGGCAACGCCTACATTGACTCCTACACCATCAATTTCGCGTACCATTAGTACGACTCCTTCAGTTACGCCAAGTATTACACCAACGAAGTCTGTAACACCTTCAGTTACACCTTCAGAAACAGCGCAACCTACTATTACGCCCACACCAAGTATAACCAGAACTGCATCACCTACGGGAACTCCGCCACTTTCGGCTACTAGTACAGTGACGCCTACGGTTACATTTACTCCGACTAATACAGTAACACCTACGAAGACTGCAACTCCAACGGCTACAGTTACTCCGTCTATTTCTAGAACAATTAGCTTAACTCCGTCAGGCACACCTACCGTGACGCCAACAGTGACAGTTACACATACATAAAGTAGACTGCCATTGTATATGATGGTATGATCTAAGTATGCGGATATGGGGGAATTGGTAGACCCAAGGGTCTAAGAAGCCCTCGCCTTACGGCGTGTCAGTTCGATTCTGACTATCCGCACCAAATTAATGCCAGCTTACATCAAATCCTTTTTCTTGAGCAATTGATATAATTTCTAATAATTTATCTATGTAGCGATTTATCTGGCTATCAGACGTGCCCATATCGATAACCCTACCACCACCTTGAGTTCGTATCTGTGGCACATCACCAGATTTATCAACGTAACTAGTCTTAGGTGATCTCGTGTCCGATCCATCTCTGGTAAAACTGTTACGTTCATTATCCTTATTTTTTAACATTATCAATTTACGTCTAATTTCTGGTAAATCCTTGTTAGGAATTGTTCCTATAGAATTATCTTCATCTCGTGAATGCAATCCAAGCATTTGAAGTATTAAATATCCGTTATCATTAGATACATTTAATGTTGGCACGGTATATTTGCGTGAGTTATATTTACATTTGCCTTCGCATTGTCTGCAGGGCTGGGTTTCATCGTTGTAATCTTTACCATCACCATCACACAAACTACATTCACCATCAACCTCTTCGGATGGGCTCTCTTGATATCCTGTCTCTTTATTACGATAAGATGGTATAAAGTCTATGCTTTCATATAGATTGATTAATTTCATTAAATAGTTCCAGTCGTTAAATAATTATTTATATCCTTTTCTAATAATAATACGGCATCGGTAGATAGCATTACCAGTAAACTCAAATTGGTTTTATGGTATTTTTCTAATAATTTATCTTTAATTTCTGTAGGAATGCTATTCATTTGATCAAAAATATAATCCTGTAATTCTGGTAACCATTTGAATTTGGGATGTTCAATGTCCCAATGCACACTGCCTTTAGGTGTGCCGTAAATTTTGGGTGGGATATTCATATTGATCCTTATTGATAATTGTAAATATTGATAGTACTTTATCATAATATATAGAACATTACAAATGTCAATTATTAGAGTTAATAAAATGGATGATTATGATATTTTCATAGGTCGTCCGTCACGATACAGCAATCCCTTTATTAAAGGCATTGATGGTACTCGTGGAGAAGTCATCGACAAATTTGAAAATTATATTAGAAATCATCCAGAATTAAATATGATGTTGGATGAATTATCCGGTAATAAAATAGCATGTTGGTGCAATTTGAATCAAAATTGCCATGGTGATGTGTTTATAACGCTGTTGGAAGAGCGTGAAAAATTATTGGTATTGAATAATTTAGTCGAATAAAATAATATCAACATATAACAATATTTAAGTAGATTTTAAATACAATTTATGCTACTATATTTTCATCTACTGAATAATTTAAAGTAGCCCTTACAAAAACCCACCAAGGAGAATTCGATAGTATGTCAATTATTAAAAGTTATAAGGATCGATACGATAAGAAGCAAGTAGAAAGAATGTCAATAGATGCGTATCTTTTCGATGGATGTAAAAAGGATAAAAGTTTTTATGCAACTCCCCATGAAAGAATCCTTAAAGCCTTTGGCAAGCCTGTCGAAGTTGACACATCGAAAGATGAACGATTAAGTAGAATATTTTCCAATCGTAAAATTAAAACTTATGAACCATTTAAAGATTTTTACGGAATTGAAGATGTCATAGAAGCAATTTATGGACATTTCAAACATGCTACACAAGGGTTAGAAGAATCACGCCAAGTACTTCACTTATTGGGTCCAGTTGGTACAGCTAAAAGCAGTTTGGCAGAACGCTTAAAGTATTTAATCCAGCAAGAACCATTTTACACAGTTGAAGCATTGAATAAAACTACTGGTAAAATGGAAATCTCACCAATCTATGAATCACCATTAGGATTATTTGATTACGCGGACCAAAGTGAACTTATTGAAAAAGAATTCAATATTCCACGTAGATATTTAAAATATGTTATGTCGCCGTGGGCCGTTAAACGCTTGAAAGAAGCTGATGGTGATATTTCATCATTCAATGTTGTAAAAATTTGGCCATCAATTCTAAGTCAGGTTGGCGTCACTAAAGTAGAACCTAGTGATGATAACAACCAAGATATTTCATCACTAGTCGGTAAAGTGAGTATTCGACAAATTGGGATATTTGATGAAGCTGATCCAGATGCCTATAGCTGGAATGGTGGATTAAACCTAACAACACAAGGATTGTTGGAATATATTGAAATTTTTAAGGGTAATATAAAGACCTTAAATCCATTGTTAACAGCCACTCAAGAAGGGCATTACAACGGCACTCAATTATTTGGAGCAATTCCTCATCAAGGTATTATTTTAAGTCATTGTAATTCAACAGAATGGAAAGCATTTAAAAATGATCCTAAAAATGAAGCATTCTTAGATAGATTTAACGTTATTAAGGTTCCATATTGCATTAGAGCTTCTGACGAAGTTAAAATTTATGAAAAATTAATTGTTAATAGTGAATTGAAAGAAGCCCCATGTGCTCCAGGCACACTAGAAATGGCAGCTCAATTTTCAGTTTTGACAAGAATGAAGAAACATGAAAATAGCTCACCATTTTTAAAGATGGAAGTTTATGATGGGAAAAATATGAAGAATAAACATCCATCTGTTAAATCGATGGAGGA
>JAQNCM010000276.1 GCA_029237615.1 Mucilaginibacter sp. | reverse complement strand
CTTTGGTAGGTTTTGCTAAGATTTGCAATATTCAGGATAGTTTCCACTTTTCGCTTTTTGATATAGATTTTGAAAGCCTGTTTTTGTTACCAAACAAGTTGCGTAAATATCCATTTATCAGGCCACTTAAAGGAAAAAAGCCGAAAATTTAAAAACTATGACAGAAATATGGTTTTTTAGATGACAGACTTACGGAATTTTAAAATTTCGTAAGTCTTAGGATAGCCATTAACTTACAACCGTTTTGAGAGGTTCTCTTTCACGCCATTTTTCCACTCGTCTTTCAAAATACTCAAAACGATGGAATCCCTGCGACCGCCGTCTGTCAACGGCATATTGTTTCTTAAAATTCCCTCCGGTTTACATCCTATACTTTTCATAGCTGCAATACTGCGCTCATTTCTTGCATCGGCCCTGAATTCAACCCGCTCGGCCTTCATGCTTTCGAAAGCAAACTGAAGGAGTAAAAATTTACAATGTTTATTTAGCCCGGTACCCCGAAACTGTTCTCCATACCAGGTATAACCCAGTTGAAGTGTTTGCCAAGCCGGTTTTATATCATAAAAACGTGTACTGCCTGCATAGGTTTGGGTTTGTTTATCAAATACTATAAAAGAATATTCTATTCCCGACATTCTTGCATTAAGCGCATCCTTAATGTAATCACGCATACCATCAGCACCTTTGGCACTTATATAGGAATATTTCCAGGTGTCGGGCTCATTCAGGGCAAATGGTAGTAAAAATTCGATGTCCGTTTCTTTTAAGGGTCTCAATAAAACACGGTCATCTTCCAGAATGTAATCGGTATTGTAGTTAAAGTTCAGGGTCATTTGCAGGATTTAGTTAAAAATCAAATTTGAATAATTTTGATTTTTAAACCTAAATCAATCCGTTGTAATTTTTATAATTATTTAATAAATAAATTAAAACATCCCCAACCATTTTTCAAATTCTTCGTTAATAGGTTATCATGATCTATTCTTCATTAAAAGACCGGTTAAAAGATCAGCACAAAACAATTGCATCTATCATTATAAAGCTGAACAATAGGCAAATACAACAACACCGTGTAAAAGGCAAATGGAGTATTCATGAAAACATTGCACACCTTGCCAAGTATCAGCCTGTTTTTATTGAGCGTATGCGGAAAGTAATCGCGATTGATGAGCCTGTTTTTGAAGCTTATAAAGCGGAAGATGATGACGAATTTGAGATATACTGCGCATTTACCACGTACGAATTATTAAAAAAAATATCATCCGACAGGGAGATCATCTATCACCTTATTATCTATTTACCCCCTGATAAACTAGAGAGGACCGGCACTCACCCCAAATACGGCAAATTAACTGTTTTAGAGTGGACGGAATTTTTCCTGCTGCACGAGGCGCATCACATGCTGGCAATTTTCCAGCTGGCGCATACTGTTAGAATTGGGGTTGTTTAATGGGTTATCGCCTGAATTCAGTCTTTCGGGCAAAATTTCTGCTTAAAACTTAAAATCTTTTTATTCCACGCTCGTCATCACTTAAAATAACAATACATTGTTATTTTTGGAGAGATATTGAATCTAACGATTAAAAAAGATAAGCATGGCACCAACACCCGGGGATAAACCAAAACAAGCAAGTATTTTTAGCCTGCTGAAACCCTATACAGGTTTGGTAAGTATGCTGATAGTGTTTGCGCTTTTTAGCAATAGCGTTACTTTATGGCTGCCCAAGATAATTAATCACGGTATAGACGCGTATATCCATAGCTTCATCACGCGAACACACTTTAATGTAAATCCTATTTTAATTCAATTTTCGTTAGCGGTAATATTCATTTTTATTTTTGCTTACCTGCAAACCATCATTCAGACGTATACCTCCGAAAAGGTGGCCCGCGACCTCCGTACAAGACTCTCGGATAAAATTTCGAGGCAAAGCAATGCCTTTATTGACCAGGTGACGCCATCCAAACTGCTAACCAACCTCACAGCCGACGCCGATTCCATAAAGTTGTTCGTATCGCAGGCGCTGGTTTCTATTGTATCATCTGTGTTTATCATTATCGGTGCCAGTATTCTATTGCTTACCATCAACTGGAGATTGGCACTTTGTATCATCGCCATTATTCCTATAATTGCCGGCACTTTTTTTTATGTATTGAGCAAAGTGAGAGCGCTGTTTATTAAAAGCCGCGGAGTTATTGATTGGCTGAACAAAGTAATTAACGAAAGTATATTAGGCGCTGCCCTTATCCGGGTGATCAACTCGCAGCAATTAGAGTTCGATAAGTTTTTGAAGGCAAATTCAGAAGCAAAGGATATAGGTTTTTCAATATTACGGCTTTTTGCTGGTCTAATACCCATCATTACATTTACTGCTAATATCGCTTCGTTGAGTATATTGGCTTTGGGAGGTCACTTTGTTATCAACGGCACAATGACGTTGGGTGATTTCGCCGCTTTTAACCTTTACCTGGCACAGCTCATTTTCCCGATATTTGTTATTGGCTTTATGAGCAACATCATCGCCCAGGCTACCGCGTCATTCCAGCGCATTAATGCAGTCTTAGATGCACCGGATACTTCCGAAAGTGGAACGGTTACTGAAATTTTAAGGGGCGATATTGAATTGAAAGATGTTTCCGTAACATATGGCCAAAAACCTGCATTGAAACAAATATCATTTTCGGTAGAAGCAGGATCAAAGATTGCCATTATCGGCCCAACGGCAGCCGGTAAATCACAACTGCTTTATTTATTAACTGGCTTAATAAAACAAACATCGGGCGAAATATTGTTTGACGGCAGAAACATTGATAGCTACGACAGCGAATCATTCCACAGCCAGGTAGGCTTTGTTTTCCAGGACAGTATTATTTTCAACATGAGCATCCGTGAGAATATTGCCTTTAGCGATACAGTTACTGATGAATCCTTAGAAAAAGCCATTGATACCAGCGAGTTAAAAGAATTCATTGACGGGTTGCCTGAAAAATTGAGTACCATCGTGTCCGAGCGCGGTTCGAGCTTGTCGGGCGGGCAAAAACAACGTATTATGCTGGCAAGGGCTTTGGCAATAAATCCCAAAGTTTTGTTGCTGGACGATTTCACAGCAAGGGTAGATACGAGTACTGAAAATAAAATACTGGCAAACGTACAAAAGAATTACCCCGGCCTAACGCTCATATCAGTGACCCAAAAAATTGCATCGGTTGAACATTATGATCAAATAATATTATTGATGCAGGGTGAAATCATTGCCAGCGGTAAACATGAGGAGCTGATGGATAGCAGCCCGGAATATGTACAAATATTTAATTCGCAACAAAGTACCAGCAATTATGAAATACAATCTAAATGACCTCCAGGCGAACGCGCCAAAGTCATCTACTTGGTCTTCGCTCAATAAATTGCTGGGGTTGATTTCGCATGAACGAAAGAATTTGTTAATGGCCTTAGGCGCTATCCTGGTCAATTCTACATTGAACTTATTTGGCCCGCTTATTATCGGTCACACTATCGACAATTATATTTTTGTGCCACATAAAAACTATCACGGTGTACTGGTAAACTGTGGTATTTTGCTATCCATGTACATGGTTGCACTATTGACCAGTTATTTACAAACTATATTGATGGGCGGGGTTGGACAGCGGATGTTGTTCACCTTGCGTAATTCCATCTTTAATAAATTGCAATTACTCCCGGTTGGGTTTTTCAACCAGAATAAGGCCGGTGACCTGATCTCCCGGATAAATAATGACACGGATAAGCTGAACCAGTTTTTTTCGCAATCTTTAATGCAGTTCATCGGCAGTATTGCCACTATGTTAGGAGCGGGGATTTTTTTATTGTCGATAAACATCAAACTGGGGGCGGCAACGCTTATACCGGCCCTGGTTATTTTGATTTTCACGAGCCTGACATCCCCCTGGGTAAAAAAGAAAAATGCAAAAAACCTGAAAAGCGTTGGAGGTATGAGCGGTGAAATACAAGAGAGCCTGAACAACTTTAAGGTGATAATTGCCTTTAACCGCCGCGACTATTTTCGTAAGAGATTTGATGAAGCCAATAAGGAAAACTATGATACCGCAATTGGAGCCGGCATTGCGAATAACAGCTATGTACCCGTTTACGGATTGCTTTCGAGCTTTGCTCAGCTGATCGTTCTTGCCTATGGTATTTACCTGGTATCAACCGGCGAATTAGGTATCGGTATACTTGCTGCGAGTTATTTTACCTATGCCAATCAGTTCTATAACCCTTTAAGACAGCTGGCCGCCCTGTGGACAAGCTTCCAGACAGCTATGGCAGGCTGGGACAGGATATCCCATATTTTAGCGCTTGAAACCGACCTGGTAACCGTTGAAAATCCAGGTGTTGATCCTTCATCGTCGCTTTTAGAGTTTAGAAATGTGCACTTCAGTTATGACGAAGAAAGGGAGATATTACATAACATCAGCTTTAAGCTGGAACGAGGTAAGACTTACGCATTAGTTGGGCCTACCGGCGGGGGTAAAACCACCACGGCTTCTTTAATAGCCCGTTTGTATGATGCAAGTAAAGGAATGGTGTTGCTTGATGGTAGGGACATAAGAACCTACCAGCCGGTTGAACGAACAAAAAAGATCGGTTTTATATTGCAGGAACCATTTTTATTTACCGGCACGGTAAGAGATAATATTTTATATGGTAATGAGCTTTACGTAAATTATACCAATGAGCAATTGGAACAAGTAATAACTGATGCCAACCTGGGTAGTTTATTAGCCATTTTTGATAAAGGGTTGGATACCGAAGTCCTGTCCAATAGCGATGGGATCAGTTTGGGGCAAAAACAGCTGATAGCTTTTATGCGCGCTGTTTTACGCAATCCTGAATTGCTTATTTTGGATGAGGCAACTGCAAACATAGACACTATTACCGAAAAGCTGTTAAGCGATATTTTAAATAACCTGCCATCAACAACCACCCGCGTAATTATAGCCCATCGCCTTAACACCATTGAAAATGCCGATGAAATATTTTTTGTCAACTCAGGCGAAGTGATCCGCGCAGGTTCGTTCGATCACGCAATGGATATGCTGCTGCATGGGAAGAGGGTGAGTTGATTGGCTTAACCGGGCAGCTTTTGTCCCCAACTCGCATAATCAACTTAGTAGACTAAATCCGCGATTTTTTTTTTACACTTGTAAATAAACTATAAGCCTGATTATGCAGAGATATATTGGTCAAAAACGAATTTTAGTGGCTACCGATTGTATCATATTCGGTTTTGATGGTTGGAATCTAAAGCTGCTGCTGGTGCAGCGTAATATCGAGCCTGAAAAAAATAAATGGAGCCTGATGGGCGGTTTCATTCAACCTTCAGAAACACCGGAGGATGCGGCCAACCGCGTTTTGGAAATGCGCACTGGTTTAAAAAATGTTTACATGGAGCAATTCCAGGTATTTGGCAAGCCAAACCGCGACCCTGTTGAAAGAACCTTATCTATCGCCTACTTTGCCCTTATTGATATTCATCAGTATGAAAAGCAAATAAGCGACGAATACCATGCAGAATGGTTTCTATTGAGCGAAATGCCTGAACTGATATTTGACCATAATGAAATGGTTAAGCTTGCCAAAAGGCAATTGCGTTATAAAGCCGCTTTACACCCGATATTATTTCAGTTATTGCCCGAAAAATTTACAATACCCCAATTGCAGGCACTTTACGAGGGAGTATATAACACCACTTTTGATGACCGTAACTTTAGCCGTAAATTACTATCCACCGGCCTACTGGTTAAACTACACGAAAAAGACAAATTTTCATCAAAAAAAGGAGCTTTTTATTACCAGCTTGATCAATCACATTATGCCGAAAATTTTGAAAGGTTTTTAAACCTCGTGCCGAATCCGGATAAGTTTTTTTAGAAAAACTCAATCATTCAACGCTCAAAATTGTCATTACTTCGTGCAACATTTAAACGGCACAAATTAATTATCTGCCAATATGAAAAAGAGTAGCATTTTAATCATCCTCTTAATCTTTGGTATGGGCTTTTTATTCGCTCAGCCTGCTATCAAACAAACCATTAATTCAAACTGGGAATTCTATAAGGGTGATATACCATACTTTCCAACTAAAGTTGCACATGATGTTAAATGGGAGAGAATCTCCCTGCCGCACAGCTGGAACACCAATGATGTAAATGATGACGAACCAGGTTATTACAGGGGTATTGGCTGGTATAAAAAAACAATTTATGTGCCGGCATCATGGCAAGACAAAAGTATTTATCTTTATTTTGAAGGAGCAAACCAGGTAGCGGCAGTGTATATAAACGGTAAGCTTGCCGGTACACATACCGGCGGTTACACTGCGTTTAGTTTCCCGGTAAGTAAATTGCTAAACTATAACAAGGATTCATCAACAGCCAACGAGATATTGGTTAAGCTGGATAACAGTAATAACGAAGACATTCCTCCCTTAACCGCAGATTTTACTTTCTTTGGTGGAATTTACAGGGACGTTTACCTGGTAAGCGCAAACCGGGTTCACTTTAACCTGGATAGCAACGCGGCAAGTGCGGTTAAAATAAAAACCACGCAAATAAATAATGCCGAAGCAAGCATCTCTATAAATGAAGCCATAAGTAATGGAACCGGCAGTAAACTTAAAGTAAAGATTGTATCTGGTATTTTTACTGCTGATGGAAAGCTGGTTAAAGAAGTTAAAGCTAATATTAATATACCTGCCAACAGCACCTTTAATTTTATACAGCCGATAGAAAGGATTATCCACCCGCATTTATGGTCTCCGGACGATCCTTACCTGTACCACGTGGTCAGCAGTATTTATGACGAGGCGGGGAACTTAATCGACAGGTCAACCAATCCCCTGGGTTTAAGGTGGTTTAAGTTTGATGCGGCAACAGGGTTTTATTTAAACGGAAAGCCGGTAAAATTAATTGGTGCAAACAGGCACCAGGATTATAAGGGAATGGCCAATGCACTGCCCGATGCTATACATGAACGCGATATTGCGCTATTAAAAGCCATGGGAGCAAATTTTATCCGAATATCCCATTACCCGCAGGATCCTGCCGTTCTGGAAGCATGCGACCGCCTGGGCTTACTTGCCTCAATGGAAATCCCGGTTGTTAACCGCATAACGCAATCTGACGCATTCACTGAAAATTGCAAAAAGATGCAGCTGGAAATGATCAGGCAAAACTATAATCATCCGAGTATAATTATATGGGCTTATATGAACGAGGTTTTGCTGGTGCCGAGATTTCAACGGAATTCGCCCGAACAACAGCAGTATTTTGGAGAGGTAGCTAAATTGGCAAAAATACTGGACGATTTAACCCGTAAGGACGATCCCTCGCGTTATACCATGATTTCCTGTCATGGTGATTTTGACCGTTACAATAGTGCCGGCATTACAAAGATCCCGCAAATTATAGGCTGGAATTTATATTATGGCTGGTATATAAACGGCTTTGAAGGGTTCGGCCAGTTCCTGGACCGGCATCACCGCGAATTGCCTGATAAACCCATGATAGTAACTGAATATGGGGCTGATGGCGATAGCCGCTTACATAGCCTAACACCGGAAAGATTTGATAAAACCATCGAATATCAAACCATTTATCATAAAAGATATTTAAAGGATATTGTGGACCGGCCGTTTGTAGCGGGCGGTGCAATGTGGTGTTTGGTCGATTTTAATTCTGAAGCCCGTATTGACGCTGCGCCACATATAAATACCAAAGGGGTAACAACTGATACGAGGATACCCAAAGATGTTTATTACTATTACCAGGCAAATCTTTTAAAACAGCCTTTTGTTAAGATTGGATCGCGCAATTGGACGCTAAGGGGCGGGGTGGCTGACGAAAAAGGCGCATGTGTACAACATGTAGAAGTTTACAGTAATTTACCTGAAATAAGTTTATGGCTGAACGGTAAATTATTAATGACAAAGGAAGTAACAGATAAAGTTGCGAGGTTTGACGTTCCATTTAAAAACGGGCTGAATAATTTAAGGGCTGCTTCGGTAAAGAACCAAATAAACTATGATGATTTTGCAGATATTACCTTCCGAATGCAACCGGCTTTGCTTAAGGATACAGTTATCCCATTTAAGGAAATAAATGTTAGTTTAGGTGATACCCGTTATTATACCGACGACAAATTACAGCAGGTATGGGTGCCTGAAAAGCCATACACACCCGGCAGTTGGGGGTATATTGGCGGTGAGGTTTTTAGCATGAAAGGCAGCTCGTTGCAAAAAGAAGGCACAAATAAAAATATATCAGGCACTGATTACGATCCCATTTACGCTACACAAATAGTAGGGCTTGATAGTTTTAAGGCGGATGTGCCCGATGGTAAATACGAAGTTACGCTGCTTTTCGCCGAACTGCTTTCAAATAAGGAACGTGAAGCTTTGGTTTATAACCTTAATAATACGTCGCAAAAAGATGCTGCTGCCAATCGAAGCTTCGATATTTTTATTAATGGGCAAAAAGTTGCAGAAGGCTTGGGTAATGACAATTACCTGGAACCCGAACGTGCATTTTCAATAAGATATACCATTGATGTTAGTGGTGAGAAGGGGATAACGGTTAGTTTTAAAACTAATAAAGGCATGAGTATATTAAATGGGATACAGGTAAAAAAGGTATTTTAAATCTTAGGTGCCGGCGATTTATTAAACTACTCCTTACTTATGATTGTCGATCTGTATAATCCTCAATTATTCAACTGAGGCAACAAAGATTTAAAATTTAGGTAGCTACTTTAAATAAAGCTAATTAACCAACCTTTTTTCTTTATTATACTGTTTTCATTCAAACCTTTATGTATTTTTAATGAATTGTTTGGCTGTTAAATAACAGCAAATAATGCAATTATTTTACGGTTGAGAAGGGTGAAAATATTAAGACGCATAGTTTTAGTTGCTACTATTGTTTGCAATGCTATTGCCGTACGTTCTCAAAATACCACCAACAGCGGTACCGAATTCTGGACAGCCTACATGGATCACAACCTTGGGGCAAGTACCAATGGGAACGGTACGGATGGCGGCAGCTTAATGAGCCTTTATATCACCTCGACTGTTAATACATCGGGCACGGTAACTATTGCCGACGGAAGTTTTACTCCTATTTCATTTAGCGTTAAAGCAAACCAGGTTACAATTGTCACTATACCTCCCTCAGCTTTTTTAGCGTACACAGGCATAGCTAATAAAGGTATCCACATTATATCACTGAAGCCAATTGCCATATACGCCCATATATATGCCTTGGCCGTTTCCGGTGCCACTTTATTGTTACCTGTAAGCACATTGGGAAAAGACTACCTTTCTATTAACTATACGCAAAATTCGAATGCAAAACCCGACCAGCCGGCTTATTCAGCATTTGTTGTTGTTGCAACGGAGGATAACACAACAGTTAAAATAACGCCGTCAACTACATTACTTGATAACCATTCGGCCGGTGTGCAATTTACCGTTTCCCTTAAAAAAGGTGAAGTATACCAGGGGCTTTCAATAACCGACCTTACGGGCACCAAAATCAATTCAGTAAATTCTGCTACGGGAGGCTGTACAAAGATTGCCGTTTTTTCGGGAAGTTCGAGAATCGATATTGGGTGTAATTCTAAGTTTGTAACCTCTGATAATTTATTTCAGCAAGTTTACCCAACTGCCTCCTGGGGAAAGAATTATATCACCGTTCCGCTCCAAAGCCGTAATTATGATGTCTTTAGAATTGTGTTGAGTAACTCTTCAACAACCACCGATCCAAATGTAAAAGTAAATGGTGCCCATATTTCGTTGTTTAATTTTAGTAATGGTTATTATGAATTTTCATCGCAAGGTCCAAATGTGATTTCCGCAGATCAACCCATACAGGTAGTTCAATATGCTGTTTCCGAGGATAATACAATAAACTGTGGCACTTATCCCGGTGATATTGGTGATCCGGAGATGATCTTTTTAAACCCGATAGAACAAACACTGGATCATGTAACCTTATATTCAACCGGTAATTATCACATTGTCAATAGCTTTATAAACGTGGTAATAAAAACCGGTGCTGTGCCCACATTTGTACTTGACGGCTCACCTTACACTAATTTTCATCGTGTACCAGGTAACCCAAATTACTCCTATGCGCAAATACCTGTGCAGCCGGGCCCGCAAAACGAGCAGGTCTCCTCAGGTAGTTTTGGTACCCATACCATAAGCGCCGGGGATGGCTTTAATGCTATTGCCTACGGATTTGGGGAGGCCGAGTCTTATGGCTATGCTGCCGGTACCAACCTGCTCAATCTTAATGAAAATATAGCATTGGTTAGCCCTGTTAGTGATACTGTAACCCAAACAAATGGTTGCGCTGGTTCAACTTATAAATTGCAGCTTACTTTACCTTATCAAACTACCAACATTGTTTGGGATTTTAAAAACGGGACTACTTACACAGATAAAAGCCCCAGAGTGACATCAAGCACAATAAACAAAGCAGGTCAAACATTATACCATTATCAATATTATAAACCGGTAACTTATACTACGCCAGGAGATACAACTGTTGTGGCAACAGTGTTTAATCCGGTTGCAGGTGAGTGCGGCAGCAATGAAAATGTAGAATTTGATTTTAATATTTCGTTTCCTCCGGCAGCAAGTTTTATTGCAAACAATACCTGCTTTGGCGATACCGCACTATTTGCCGACAAAACAAATGTAAAAGGCAGCTTTATAAAAACCTGGTTATGGGATTTTGGGGACCAAACAACATCAGTATTACAAAACCCGAAACATTTGTTTACGCGGGCAGGCACCTACAAGGTTACATTAAAAGTATTAAACGTTAACGGCTGTACATCAGATACATCGCAGTTAATCAGTATAAGTAATAAACCTGTAGCTGCATTTACTGTTTCGGCCCCTGATTGTATAAACCAGGCGATTACTATGACGGACAAATCCACTTCAATTGACGGAAAAATTGTTAAATGGATGTGGAATTATGGAGATGGCAAAAAAGACACTTTAACAAATAATACCCCGTTTAAGCATCTTTATACCAACACAGGCAAAGATACTGTTAAGTTAATTGTTGCCACCAGTAGTGGCTGTTTAAGCAACGAAGTAATACAGGTAATAACAATTAATCCAATTCCTTTGGTGGATTTTAGCCCGCCTGATGTATGCCTGAATGATGCTTATGCCAGATTTACTGATAAAAGTTCGATTGCTGACAACACACAGTCGGAATTTACCTGGTTATGGGATTTTGGCGATCCCGGAGCAAGCCCATCGAATTCAAATACTTCAACACTGCAAAACCCGTCGCATAAGTATTTAAAAGCAAATAATTATAACGTTACTTTAACTGTTACCTCAAAATATGGATGTACGGTTTCAAAAACCAAGTCTTTCACCGTAAATGGCGATATACCCACTGCCGCTTTTTTAGTAGAGAACAAAGCTAATCTTTGCAGTATGGATGACGTTATTTTTGATGACAATTCGACGGTAAACTTCGGCAGCATCACTAAACTGGTTTGGTATTTTGATTATAACAACAATCCGCGGGATACGATAGTAATAAAAAAAGACAGTATCGCCGTTGACAGAAAATATCGCCACAATTACGGGTTATTCAATGCCCCGTTGAGCAAATCCTATACTGTAAGGCTCGACGTATACTCCGGTATCACTTGTGTAAATACTGCACAGCAAAACATTACAATTAAGGCCAACCCGGTTATTACTTTATCATCACCCGGGTATTTATGCCAGGGATCGCAGCCTGTTCAGATTGTCGAAAATAAAAATGGCTTTACCGGTACAGGTGTATTTACCGGCACAGGTGTATCATCAGCCGGTTTATTTGACCCTGGTGCTTCTGGCCCCGGCGTTTTTGACATAAATTACACATTTACGGGGCAAAACGGCTGTGATTACTCAACGGCACAAAAGATTACAGTTAATGCAAACCCAATTGTTTCGGCGGGAAAAGAAATACAAATGCTTGAGGGCGGCCAAATAATTATACCTGCCAGGGCAAGCGGAGATAATCTTACTTATATATGGACACCAGCTGCGGGACTTGATCATCCAAATGTTTTAGATCCGATAGCCAGCCCGATTGAAAATACCACTTATAAACTGGTTGTTACCAATGCTGAAGGTTGTACTGCAGTAACTGAATATACAATAAATGTGCTGAAGTATCCGGTAATCCCTAATGCTTTTACCCCAAATGGTGATGGCATAAACGACACCTGGAACATAAACTACCTGGATTCGTATCCCAATAATACGGTTGATATATATAACAGGTACGGAGAAAAAATCTATACATCCATTGGTTACTCTACCCCTTGGGATGGGACGTACCGGGGAGCGGCATTGCCGGCCGGTACTTATTACTATATCATCAACCCTAAAAATGGTAGAAAAGTAATATCAGGGAGTGTTACCATAATCAAGTAGTTTTTTATATCTTGGATGCTTAATTGGCTGCTTTATGAAATGGGTTAGTTAAAGATTTGATTTGTTTACGTTATTGATGCAGAGTGTTGTTAATGATAAGATTTTTACTTTTTTCAGGCATATTAATTCTTTCGTTATCATCCAAAACACGGGCTCAAAGTAATCAAACCGTGGGTAACGGTGCTGCAACAGCCGATGCTAATTTCTTCGATATTGCAGATGCTCACAATAGGGGTAATGACGCCCCCGGTATTACAATTTGCAATAGTTGCCCGGTTACCTTTTCTTATACCGTAAGCCCAGCCAGCGTAATACTACCATCAGTCACTGTAAGCACAGCCACCGGGTTAATTTCAGCCTGTGCAGGTTCACCGTCTGCAAACCCCAATATACAGCAATTTACGGTTAGCGGTACTAATTTAACAAGCGATATTACTACAGCCGCCCCAACGGGTTTTGAAATATCGCTTTCGTCTGGTAACGGATATAACAGTAGTTTAACAATACCGCAAGCTGGCGGTACCGTAAATAATACGGTGGTTTATGTTCGTTCGGCAGCTTATGCTCCTGTTGGCAATGAAAATGGGAATGTAGTATTAACGTCTGGTGCAGCAACCCAAAATGTAGCCGTAACTGCTACTATAAACGCATTGCCAACCGTAAATTCGGTACCCAACCAAACGGTTGCAACCGGAGCAGCAACAACCCCGGTTAATTTTACAGGGACATCTGGTACTTTTAATTGGGTTAACAACACGCCTTCCATAGGCCTGCCTGCAAGCGGCTCCGGAAACATTGCCTCTTTCACTGCTGTTAACACCGGGACTAGTCCTGTTACAGCTACTGTCACCGTTACTCCTGTGCCGTCAGCGCTTGCTTTCATCACAAATTTTAATGGCAATTCTGTTTCAGTCGTAAATACTGCAACCAATTCTATTATATCAAAAATTACAGTCGGAACAAATCCTTTTGGCGTTGCTGTTAGTCCTGACGGGAGCCTGGTATATATAACAAATCAAGGCGGGGGGAGTGTCTCTGTTGTTAGTGCTACAGCTGATGCATTAATAACCACTATTCCGGTTGGTGATTATCCGAGTGGAATAGTGGTAAGCCCCGACGGAAAAACTGTATACGTTGCAAACGGTGGTTCGAACACTCTCTCGGTGATCAACACTGCAACCAACATGGTAACAGCAACCATATCGGGAGTTTTCGAAGCGGGCGGGGTAACTGTGAGTCCCGATGGCAGCACAGTTTATGTTGCAGACGAAGGTTCAAATGATGTAGCGGTGATAAATACGGCTACTAATAAGATCGTGGCTAATATCACCGTTGGCACCTATCCAATTGGGATTACAATAAGTCCCGATGGTAGCAATGTATATGTAGTGAATGGAATGTCAAATTCAGTTTCTGTCATTAATACTGCAACCAATTCTGTAACAGGTACGATACCGGTTGGATCAAGTCCTCATGGTATATCAATAAGCCCGGATGGCAGCCGCATATACGTGGTAAACTCAAATTCAGTTTCGGTGATAAATACAGCAACCAAGGCCGTTATAACAACCATACCTGTAGGTAATGGCACTTTTGGTTTATCGGTAAGCCCGGATGGTACATTGGTATACGTTCCAAATGCACTCGATAATACAGTTTCGGTAATAAGCACTACAAGCAATTCGGTTGTATCCACCTTTAATATCAGTGCCAATCCTGAATCATTTGGAAACTTTATTGCTAAAGGTGCCGGCTGCCCCGGTACACCTGTCACCTTCACCATAACGGTTAGTCCGTCTCCCGGGCCGGTTATAACTGCTACCGGTAATCTCGCGTCTCTCAATACTGTTTACGGTACTGCATCAACCGCTACCGTTTTTACCGTTACCGGCTCTAATTTAAAATCGGATATACTGGTAACTCCGCCCTCTGGCTACGAGGTTAGTACCGATGATATCACTTTTAGCAACACAGTAACCATTAGCATGGCAAATGCAAGTTCTTCCGTACAGGTTTTCATCAGACTGGCTTCAACCACGGCAGTGGGCAATTATTCGGGTAATATAATTTTAACCAGTACCAATGCCACCACAACTGATTTCACAATGCCGGTTGGTATTGTAAACCCGGCTACCTTAGCCGTAATTGCGAATAATGCCAGCAAATTTTATGGATCGGTCAATCCTGTTTTTACAGCTTCATATAGCGGCTTTGTAAATAATGATGGAATCGGGCAGCTGACAATGTTGTCAACTTTATCTACCACTGCGGTTACAACATCCCCCGTTGGCCAGTATCCTATTAATGTAGCGGGTGCAACGGCAAATAATTATGTTTTTGTTTATGTTCCGGGCACACTTACCATAATTCCACCGCCTTCGGCTGTTGTTGTACCTAGCGCTTTTACACCCAATGGGGATGGCATAAATGATACCTGGAACATAAAATACCTTGAATCTTATCCGAATTGTTTGGTAGAAATATACAACAGATACGGAGAAAAGGTATATTCGTCAAATGGATATGGAATTCCCTGGGACGGCACCCACAAAGGTGCTTCTTTGCCGGTAGGAACCTATTATTATATTATTGATTTAAAAGTAAACAGTAAAGTTTTATCGGGCTATGTTGCTATCATCAGATAAGAAATGAAAAAAGTTTCGTATTTATTATTTGTATTTGCTATAATTTTTCAATGTGCCCGGGCACAGCAAAAGCCACAGTATACGCAATATGTTTTTAATAACCTTTTATTGAATCCTGCTGTTACCGGCATTGAAAACTATACAGATGTAAAAGCAGGATACCGAAGTCAGTGGACGGGCTTGCAGGGCGCGCCGGTTACCAGCTATTTAACGTTAAGCGCACCGCTTGGGGATAAGTTTTTGAATGGAGATGCAACTGCATTCCCTGCCCAGGGAGGTGAAAATCCGTCGAGCAGGTTATTTACGCAAAACTACATGGCTGCCGAGCCGCACCATGGCATTGGTTTTATGGTGGTATCAGACAAGGCAGGGCCCATTACACAAACAAATATCGATGTCACCTACGCTTATCATCTTGGATTAACAGCGCGTTTGAATTTAGCGGTGGGTATTGCGGCGGGGGTAAATCACATCAACCTTAACACCTCTATGATAACCCTTGAAAATCCGCTCGATCCGGCTATTACCAACGGTAATAACAGCCAGTGGAAACCCGATCTGAGTACTGGGATTTGGTTGTATTCTTCAAACTATTATATTGGTGCTTCGGTACAACAGCTGTTGCCGCAAAACCTTTACTTCAGTACAAACACAGCTTATAATCAAAGTAAAACCGTCCCTCAATACTTTTTAACCGGCGGCGTTAAACTTTTCTTAACTGATGATCTTACGCTTTTACCGTCATTTTTAATAAAAGATATAAATCCAACACCGTTTACATTTGATATTAATGCAAAACTGTCTTTCCAGGATAAATTTTGGATAGGAGGGTCATATCGCAAGAGTGATTCTTTTGGCGCATTAGCGGGCGTAAATATCAGTTCCTTTGTCAATATTGGTTATTCGTATGATATCACCACCTCAGCCTTAAACACGGTAAGTAACGGCACACATGAACTGGTGATAGGGATATTACTTAACAACCGGTATAAGGTGACTTGTCCGCAGCATACGTTTTAGTGAAGGAGTTTATAAGCAGAAAAACTTCGGAAGTCTGATCAACCATAAACCAACTACAATTCCCTTCTGAGCCTTGCTACTGGTATATTCATCTGCTCGCGGTATTTTGCAACGGTTCTGCGGGCAATGTTATAACCGGCATCTTTTAAAATGTCCGTTAACTTTTCATCAGCCAGGGGATGTTTTTTGTCTTCGGCGCCGATGTGTTCTTCCAGTATTTTTTTAACTTCTTTATTCGATACTTCTTCGCCGCTTTCAGTCTGTATAGCTTCTGAGAAAAATGATTTCAATAAAAAGGTGCCGAACTCCGTTTGTACATACTTTGAATTAGCCACCCTTGATACAGTAGAAATATCCATGTTAATCCGGTCGGCAATGTCTTTAAGGATCATTGGTTTCAGATTTTTATCGTCGCCGGTTAAAAAAAACTCATACTGGTACTGCATAATCGCATTCATGGTTTTTAAAAGCGTTTGCTGACGCTGTTTAATTGCATCAATAAACCATTTGGCTGAATCGAGTTTTTGTTTTACAAACTGAACTGCTTCTTTAAGCTTTTTATCCTTTTGTGATGCCTTGTCATAATGTTCAAACATCTCCTGATAGGAACGGCTTACTCTTAACTCCGGCGCATTTTTGGAGTTTAATGTAAGAAAAAGCACGCCGTCATTGTTTATGATGTGAAAGTCAGGTATTACCTGCAGTTGCTTTGTGTTTATTTCGTTTGAATCGCCCGGTTTGGGATTGAGTTTTAATATTTCGTTCACTACACCCCGTAACTCAGTTGACGACATGTTTAACGATTTCTCCAGCTTATCATAATGTTTACGGGTAAACTCATCCAGGTAGTGCTCCACTACCAGTATCGCCTTTTTTATTATCGGGTCATTCGGGTCTTTTTTACGCAATTGTATTAAAAGGCATTCCTGTAAACTGCGGGCGCCAACACCTGCCGGGTCAAAACTTTGAATAACCTTCAGCATGTCTTCTACCTCTTCGTCTTCGGCAATAACGTTTTGTGAAAATGCAAGGTCATCGGTGAGCGACATTATAGGACGGCGTAAATAACCATCATCATCCAAACTGCCAATTATCTGCCTGCCGATCCTGAAATCTTTATCAGACAGCGGTAACAGATCAAGCTGCTGCTGAAGACTTTCAAAAAATGAGCTTTGAACAGCAATTGGTATTTCCTTCCGTTCTTCGTCATCATCGCCGTTTTGATCATAGCGTGAGCCATACTCATTCAGGTTATCTTCCTGCAGGTAATCCTCTATATTAAACTCATCGGCTTCACCTTTTTCATCGTCACTGTTAAAATTATCATCTTCGGGATCCCGGTCAGGGTACTGTTCTTCCGGTTCATTTAAATTGGTAAGGCTCAAATCTTCCAAAGCCGGGTTTTCCTCCAACTCCTCTTTTATACGGGTATCCAATGAAACTGTTGGTACCTGTAACAACTTTATAAATTGTATTTGCTGAGGTGAAAGCTTTTGTAAGAGTTTTTGTTGAAGATTTTGTTTTAGCATAATGAGATGGTGGCAAAAATACATCAATTACCTTTAACTTAAAAATAAGATAAATAAGCGCCGACGATTGTTGATAAATGAAAAAGTAAATAATTTGTTTGAAACCTTTGACATTTTACTAACTTTATTAAACTTAAATAATGTAAATGGCTTTTGTCAAAGAATTTAAAGAATTTGCCATGCGTGGCAATGTTATTGATCTGGCCGTGGGCGTGGTTATAGGTGCAGCATTTGGTAAAATAGTAACTTCGTTAGTAGCTGACGTTATTATGCCGCCAATAGGTTATATAACAGGCGGCGTAGACTTTTCTGATAAAAAAATTGTATTAAAGCCGGCAGACCCAGCGCATAAAGTATTAGAAACCGCGATTCATTATGGAAATTTTATAAATGCTATAATTCAATTTCTTATAATTGCTTTTTGCATATTTATGGCTGTTAAAGCCATTAATTCCTTGAAAAAAGAAGAAGCTGCGGCCCCGCCTGCTGATCCTGTACCAACCAAAGAAGAGATTTTGCTAACCGAAATAAGGGACTTGCTGGCAAAGAGCCAAAGATAATCCGTTAAGAAGCCATTTACTTTGCTACTCTGTTTTGAGCAATTTAGGATCAGTAAGGATAATATAATCGGCCATCTGTTTAAATTTACTCCAATCGGGATTGATAAAACCATCGTCGGCGTAAGCAGCAATATTTAATATCCGCACATCAGGTGCATACTTTTTCAATTGCGCAGCTGCTCCTAATTTTTCTTCGCTGTGAAAGCCGCCGTTTAGATGTACTATTTTATAGTGGGTGTGTTTCTTTAAAAAGCTTGCAATTGACCACCCCATAGTGGCGTCCCACAGGTTTTGCGCCTGGTATATTTGCATGCCAGCCATTGCTGCATGGCCCCCCATTATTTTAGAAAACTTTTCATAGTAGGCGCCCGTAGCAGTATCAATGGGCAGGGGAGGGAGACAGTTGAGAGCCGTAGCCG
>JAQNCM010000260.1 GCA_029237615.1 Mucilaginibacter sp. | reverse complement strand
GATTTAAAACTAAACAACAAAGTAGCTATTGTATTCGCAGCCAGCAAAGGTCTTGGTAAAGCAATAGCGCTTGCCTTGTCGGCCGAAGGTGCAAAGGTGATTATCGGTTCCCGCGACGAAACGGAATTAAATAAAACGGCGCAGGAAATACAAACCCTTACCGGCAATGAGGTTGCAGCGCTGCCGGTCGATGTATCTGACGGGGATCAAATTACAACCTTTATGCAAAAAGCTGCCGCTATATTTGGGCGGATAGATATTTTACTGAATAATGCAGGGGGCCCGCCCTTTAATAAGTTTGAGAATTTTGATGATGGGGCCTGGCAAAAGGCCTTTGAACTTAACCTGCTGAGTGTTGCCCGTGCCAGCCGCCTGGTATTGCCTCATATGCAAAAAACAGGTAGCGGACGAATCGTCAACATTATTAGCGGCTCAGTAAAATCGGTATTGGCTAATTCGGTGCTGTCCACCAGCATGCGGATGGGTATTGTGGGTATGGCTAAATTAATGGCTGATGAATTTGGCCCGTATAATATCACGGTAAATAATGTCGCCCCCGGCATGATATTAACCGACAGGTTAAAACATACGCTGCCAAAAGATGCCGATCCGGAGGAAGCATTAAAGGAGCGGGCTAAAAATATTCCGCTTGGCCGCATAGGGAAACCCGAAGAACTGGCGGCCCTGGTTGCTTTTTTAGCATCAGAACAGGCGGCTTATATAACCGGCACCACCATACAGGTTGATGGCGGGGCTGCCAGGAGTATTTTTTAATTATAGAGACGCAATACCATGCGTCTTAAGGAAATCTCCAAATGACACAAACTGTTGCGTCTCTACAACAATTTGGGGTTTAATTCTGAGTCAATTAGTTCACCTATTGGCACTCCCATCAGCCATTTTTGGTGGTCATTTTTTTGCCATTCGTTTTTATAAGGAGCAATGCGGGCGCCATCGGCTATATAAATAACGGTCATCACCTCGCGCATTGTAGCTGAATTATTACCATTGGCATGGTGCATAGTAAAACCACGGTGCCAGGTAGCATCGCCTGCCTTCATGGTGTTTGCACGGCTTATCGGGAATTTGTGATCTTTGACATAGTTGTCAAATGCAGTGTCAGATTCGTCAGATATCTCAAAATTAAACACAGACCCTTCTTTATATGAACCCGATGCAAAGGTTAGCATGCCCATATCAACATCAATATCAACCAACGGCATCCACATGGTAATGGTGTTATTAGTATCTATGGGCCAATAATACTGATCCTGGTGCCAGGGCGTTGGACCTCCGCCCGGCTCTTTAAATAGTGCCTGATCGTGATATAATCGCACATTCTCTACCCCCATCAGATCAGCGGCTATTTTAGCCATTCGCTTTGCAAGTACAAACTTTTTTACATCCTCATCACATTGCCATAAGTTCATTATCTGTAAAAACGCCTTACCATAGGTATCCCTATCCTTCAACTCGCGTTTTTCGGTATTATAGCGATCCGCTGCATTAACAATAACAGGACGGTAAGCCTCCATCTCTTCTTTCGAAAGAATATCTTTCACTAAAGTATGGCCTTTTTCCTGGAACTCCAGGATATTTTTTTGCTCCAATTTTTTGTAACTATCCAAATTTGGCAGCGCTTCAATGGGATCACTCATTAGGTTATATAAAAGGTATACCCAAAGAAAATCACTCTTCAATTAAAAAAAAATGAAATAAATGGTATAATAATGGTTTATTTTATCCTTAACTTTATATAACCTAAAAATTATATTAAAATATCCCATGATAAAGGCATCCTATGAAGTACTTCAGCCTGCAAACGGCCAATCATTTCTTGTAAGAAAATTTGATAACTCGGCGTTTGACGCTCCTTATCACTTTCATGAAGAATACGAGCTAACGTTGATATTAGCAGGGAATGGCAAACGTTACGTTGGCAGTCACATGAGCGACTTTACAGCAGGCGACCTGGTATTGCTTGGCCCCAACCTTCCCCACTGCTGGAAACTGGAACCAGGTAAAGAAATACCGGCTGCAGGCAGCGCCGTGGTAGTACAATTTAACAGCGGTTTTTTGGGAGATGATTTTTTTAACAAAATGGAGTTAAAGCATATAAAAAAGCTATTTCAGAGGAGCGGGTGTGGAATTAGCTTTAACCCGGGTATGCAAAGCGCGATTAATCATAATTTTTTAGCATTAAGCGCCGAGAAAAATAACTTTAAGGTCCTGATTGGTTTGATGGAAATATTGCAGCGCCTGGCAACATCAAATGATTATATTTTACTTGACCAAAACAGGATAATTGCTGAACGTACAATAGCCGAACAAGAACGCATCAATCCGGTGTTTGCCTACCTGGTTGAAAATTTCAGGTATCATGTTTCTTTAAATACTGCCGCAGGTATTGCCAATATGACCCCAAATGCATTTTGCAAATACTTTAAAAAAGCAACCCGCAAAACCTTTATGGAAACCATTATTGAATACCGCCTTAATTACGCCATACAGCAACTAATACAAACTGACAAACCCATTTCAGATATATCTTTCGAGAGCGGGTTTGGTGATGTATCGCACTTTTACAAAATGTTTAAAGTAAAAATGAACCTCAGCCCGCTTAATTACCGCAAAAAGTTTATGCGTAGCTTGACTGAGGAAGATAAGACCGTACTAACCTGAACTAAATAGAATTTAATTACATTTCCCACACTTCAATTCCGTATGCAGGTAAATGTATCGCTATTAGGTTGGCAATAAGCCGGGGTTGTGATACCCCATATAAAACCTTTGGTATGCCGCCTTTACGGTCCAGCGTAATGGCATCCTCAATAGGTTGATCTGAGAGGTTGATCGCCACCATCAGCCTTTTATTACCCTGATAACGCATAAAAGTAAACACCTGGTCTTGGTCATTTTGCAATGTTTTATAAGTACCTTCTGATATTACCGGGTTGGCCTTGCGGATGCTGATCATTTTGCGGTAAAAGTTCCAGAGGGAATTAGGCTGATTTTGTTCTTCCTCCAGCGAAATACCGTCGATTGGTACATCATTATTAAATTTATCTTTCCAGGGGCCTTTTATTTTGTACCAGTAAGCCATTCCTTTGCCTTTGTCACTTTTGTACCATTCAAAAGCTGAGCGGTTAGGGATATCATTGGCATCTGTATTTCCTAAAGCCGCGTTAGTCCCGCTCATACCCAGTTCCTGCCCGTAATAAATGGAAGGCACACCGCCGAGCAACAGGTTTAAGGCAGCACCTATTTTCAGTTTGTCTGCATTGCTTTTAACACCATAGCTAAAACGGGGCGTATCATGGTTTTCAATAAATACCACTTGTTGCTTTTTTGGTGGCGTGGCCAAAAAAGTAGAGTCGGCGGCGGCAATCAACTGGTCTTTTTTAAATGACCTGATAGCAAAGGCCAAACGAAATGCAAACACCCTGTCAACTCCCCCGTCTTTCAAATAATCAATCCCGAATGAGCCCCATTGCGCTTGCTCAGCAACTATGCTCAGCTTTGGATTTACCTGCCTCAGCCTGCTCAATAACGGATTCCAAAAAACGCCAAACAAACCCGGGAGCTTTCCGTCAAGATTATTCATCATGTGGTCTAGCCGGAAACCGTCAACACCGTCATCAAAATTACCGTCGTTATTCGGGTCGACCCAAAACTTAAAAAGCTTGTAATTATATTCCAGCACTTGTGGACTGTGCAAATTTACCGTCGTTATTTTGCGATAGACACTATCATATCCAAGTAAGCCTCTGAGGTTAAAAATGATGCTGGACGGGGTGGTATGCACCTTGTCTTCATATAAAATATAATTACTATAAGATGAGTTTAAGTTGTTTACGCCATCCTTCCACCAGATATGATCTTCCGTCACATACTGTGTTTCCATATCCATATAAAACTTCATGCCGCGACGGTGTAGTTCTTTTATAAGGGCGAGATAATCATGCATTGTACCATATTTTGGATCGATCTTTTTAAAATCAGAAGCAAAATAATTGTGATAAAAAACCGATTCGTATAAAGGAGTTAGTAATATGGCTGTTACACCAAGCTTTTGCAAATAATCAAGCTTTTGCCGAATACCGTTAAGGTCGCCATGCATATCGCCATTGCTATCATAAAAGCTGCGTTCAAAAATATGATAGATGATCTCCTCTTTGCTTCTAAATTCAACGGCCGGTTTACCGACCCGCTGCTTACTGTAAACAATGATCGCGTCAGTGAAGATCAGGGCACATAATAAACCAATAAATAATACAGCTTTTATTTTCATGTTAAGAAATCGACTTATGTCCAAAGTAAGGTATCATTTAAAAAAGAAACAATGAAAAACTTATTCCAATACTGGGTTAATTTGTCGGCAAACTTGCAATTTTTGCTCTTGAATAACCCATCAATCACTCAATAGAATAATATTTGCCAATATATTGCCAATTTTAACAATCTTTAAATAGCAAACTATGGGTTAATTAGCGGGATTTACGTCATCATGAATTTTAAAAGCATGCTATGAAGCTAAGCTCCCGCAATCTCTTTCTTAGTATTTTATTTATTGTTTCATTAAACAATTTTAGCAGGGCTCAAAATATCCGGTTCGCTGTAAAGGTGATAGTTTCTCCGGATGTTCCTAAAACCGATTCTTTGGTTATGATGGGCAACCAGCGTGCTTTTGGCAATTGGTTTGACTTTAGCAAGGGTAAAATGAAAAAACAGGATGATACCACCTGGACATTTACCGGACAGT
>JAQNCM010000239.1 GCA_029237615.1 Mucilaginibacter sp. | reverse complement strand
GGCGTACCTTTTGCATTGCAATCATCCATTGCCAATGTTTTCAAAAGCCCTTACACCACTACTGAATCTATTTTCTCGGCGCCATTTAGCCTTGCTTCTACCAATGATCAGCCGGGCGGGCAAAATGCGTTGGCCGATTATTTTAACAGTACCGGAACAGGTGAGTTTTACATAAATACAGCCAGCACTTTATTTACAGATCCCAGCTGGGCAGCGACAGACGCCAGGAGAGGCCTTATTAATAAAGTTGGTACAAAAAGCTATCTAACTAAATGGCCTTTGGGTTCTCCATACGTGGACTGGGCGAACGTAATGAGATATTCAGAAGTCTTACTAAACCTGTCAGAAGCGCGGGTTATGACAGCAGGCCCTGCTGATCTGCAGGCAATAGCCTTGTTAAATGCAGTACGCCGAAGATCAGATCCTACCACACTTTATACCGTTGCCAGTTTTCCAACCGCTGCCGCTATGCAATCGGCAATATTGGAAGAAAGAAACATTGAGTTTCTGGGTGAAGGTTTAAGATGGGCAGATTTACTTCGATTAGGCATGTCTATACCGGCAAAATCTAATGTTCCGGTAATTGCAGTTGGCGGTTACGGTACATCATATATCTGGCCAATGTCTGGTAACGAACAACAAACTAATCCCCTTATTGGAAGATAACTAATAACAAAGTAAGCTTAACCAAAAGGCCGCTTCAAATATATTTTGAGCGGCCTTTTCATTTTATAAAAAAAAGAATATTAAGAACTCATCGCATAAACTACAATGTTTACCCCGAACTTGGTATTGTCTTCTGCAAGGAAACGTTTATTCCTGAAATCGTAATCCCATTCGCAGCCGTAATCTTTGTTACTGTATAATACTGCTATTCGGCCGTTAATTGTAATTGCTTTCAAATAATCATGCACCAAGTCATCACCCCAGCCATTCAACTCAAATGTTGTGGTAGGCGGCCCCTTCTCAAACGTGAAAAATGAGCGGTATATCTCGTGATTATTGGGGATTTTCTTTAATGCATCATGCCCGAAAAGCACCGCCATTTGCGCCTCAAAAGATTTAGCGAAAAGCCCGTCTATATCATGATTACAGTCATCTGCGAATACAAAACCACCATTTTGCACATATTTTTTAAAGTTCACCCGCTCCTGCTCATCAAATTGTACCAGCTTATGGCCGCTTATATAACTGAAGGGGAAATTAAAAATATCGGGACTGCTCAATGCTACAACCCTTTCTTTCGGATCAATAGGTATGGTGGTATATTCAAGCAATGAATTCACGATATTTGAAGGCATCCGCTGATCTGTATCCCAATCGCCCGAATGGTAACTAAACCGTGCAAATGTAAATTTCGATTTTATTGACATTTATAATAAAACTTTAAAATTAATTTAAAATTCCTTCGAAAGCCATAAATAATTTGCCTGCGTTGTAATTTTTTGGATACTTTATTTAAATTTCCTTAAATCATCACAATAATTAGTAAAAAGCTCGATATATTGTGGTGCAATTAACTTTAGTGCATATAATTTAATAACAAGGGGCCTTGGAACTTACTGAAAACGAGATTAAAACATTACTGGGCAAACTTCCCCAGTTAAAAACGGAAATACAAAAAGTTATTGTAGGACAAGAACATATTTTGGACGAGCTGTTGGTGGCATTTTTAGCCGGAGGGCATTGCCTTTTAGAGGGTGTTCCCGGGCTTGCTAAAACCTTGCTGGTAAAAACAATGTCGCAGGCGCTTCATTTGTCTTTCAGGCGCATTCAGTTTACACCCGATTTGATGCCGACAGACATAGTTGGGACAGAAATTTTGGAAGAAGATCACGTTACCGGTAAACGTTTTTTTAAGTTTAACAAAGGCCCGCTGTTTGCAAATATTATACTGGCAGATGAGATCAACCGCACCCCTCCCAAAACACAATCTGCATTATTGGAAGCGATGCAGGAATTTGAAGTGACCTATGGAGGACAAACGTATCCCTTAGACAAACCCTTCTTTATTTTAGCTACCCAAAATCCTATTGAGCAGGCCGGTACTTACCCTTTGCCCGAGGCACAACTCGATCGTTTTTTGTTGCTGGTACGAATTGGCTACCCCACCGCCCAGGAGGAATTTGAGATATTGAACCGTACTACGGGCACTCAAAAAGCCATTGTAAATGCGGTGATATCAGCAGAAGAAATACAGCAGGCACAACGGCTGGTTAGGCAGGTAAACATCAACGAAGAACTGGTAAAATATGTAAGCGAGCTTATCAGAGCCACCCGCCCTGATACCTCCGGTTTAGCTTATGTAAAAGAATGGGTGCGCTGGGGTGCCGGCCCGCGCGCAGGCCAGGCGCTTATTTTAACGGCAAAAGCACGTGCCTTGCTTAAAGGCCGTTATGCGGTACTGATGGAAGATATACACGCCATGGCAGCCCCGGTTTTACGTCATCGCGTTTTGATGAATTTCAAAGCTGAAGCAGAAGGCATCACTTCTGACAGGGCAACGGCAGAATTAATTAAATTGATTGAAAGGCCAAAGACATTATTGGTTTAAATCAGCTTAACTTCGAATAAAACATATCAATCTGAAATCCGGAAAAAATGCTGCTTGACCCAAAAGTGCTAATGACCATTAAAAACCTCCCATTACTGGCTAAAACAGTAATTGATGGCTTTATGAACGGGTTTAACAAAAGCACGGTAAAGGGTCCCGGACTGGAGTTTAGTCAATACCGGAGTTACCAGCCCGGCGACGATTTGCGTTGGCTCGACTGGCGTATGTATGCGCGGTCTGACAGGTATTATATCAGGGAATCAGAAGTTGAGACAAGCATTTCAGTAAGATTTTTGATTGATGCCAGCGCATCCATGAACCATTATGATGGCTCGCTGAAAAAAATTGAATATGCTAAATTCCTTGCTGCATCACTGGCTTACCTCGCCAACTTACAGGGCGACGCTGTAGGTTTGTATGCTTTTCAAGATGGCGGGCTATTTTCACTTGCTTCAAAACCAGATCCGCAGCATTTACAACGCTTGTATTATCAGCTTGAAAAAATTGAGCCTGCCGGAAGCTTCACCAAACCGATCCATTACAAAGAATTATTTGCCGGTACAGGCCGCAAGGAACTGCTTGTTTTTATAACCGATATGTACCAAAAAGACAATGAAATTACTCTACTGCTGAATTCACTGGCTGCTTTAAAACACGAGCTGATAGTATTTAACCTGGTTGGGCAAAACGAATTGGATTTTAACTTTAACGGATATACCGCACTGGAAGACTTGGAAACAGGAGAAGTAATACAGGTGGGGCCGCAAGCTAAAAAACAATACCAGGAAAATTTACATGCCCACCTGGAAAGCACAAGAACTCAATTGCTGGGCAAAAACATTTTTTACCGGGTAATTAACACCACCCAACCGCTCGACAAGGCGTTGAGAGATTTCCTGGTACAAAGAAATAAGGGAATAATTTAATTAAATTTAGCTTAAATAAAATTGCTTCAGTTTTTAAATCCTATATGGTTGTTTGCGGCGGCGGCGGCGGTTATCCCGGTTGTTATACACTTGTGGAATATCCGGCCGGGCAGAGTTTTAAAAGTAGGCAGCATATCGCTAATTAACGCTGCATCCCGCAAAAGCAGCCGCAGTTTTAAATTGCTGGATATTCCCTTACTAATTTTACGTTGCCTGCTGTTGCTATTAACTGCGCTACTATTAGCGGTACCCGTATGGCAAAAAAAAGCAGAAACTGACAAGGCAAAGGGCTGGTTGTTGATACCCAAAGAAAACCTGTTGGAGTGTTCCAAAAAATTCACGTCTCAAATAGATTCCCTTATAAAAGCGGGATATGATTTTCATTATTTTAATCCGGGTTTTTCAAAAGTTGATTTAAAACAAGTACTGCTACATCCAAACGATTCATTAAAAATTAGTAATACCACTACTCTACCAATTAATTACTGGAATTTGATTCGTCAGTTAGATACCAAAGTAGCTGCTTCGCTGCCTGTATACGTGATCACGCCAAACCGGATCAATAATTTCCGAGGTGCTAAACCACAGGTCGCGATGAATATGCATTGGCATACGTACACCCCGGCAGATTCAACAAGCGTTTGGATATCTAACGCCTGGTTTAATAACAGCAATAACATTTGCGTAGTAACAGGCATCAGTAAACCCTCGGGCACTACTTATAATTTTACAACCGTTGAATCAACCGATTTGCCGGGCTCCTCATTTGTTGTAAGCACAAATAACGGTCAGCCAGCCATTAGCTTCAAACATGGCATTCAGCCACCGGTTAAAATTGATACCGCTACCATGCATATAGCCGTCTATGCAGACAATAACACCAATGATGCAGGCTATCTTAAAGCTGCTTTATATGCAGCAAGCCAGTTTATACAGCATAAAACGCTTATAAAGCAATTTACAAATCCCAAGGATATACCCGCTAACCAGAATTGGTTGTTTTGGCTGTCGGAGAAACCTGTAAATGCTGATCTGAAAGGGTGTCGGAATATACTTTTTTATAAAAAGGGCCGCGTTGTAAATTCCGATTCATGGATGGTCCATGGTGATACATTTGCCGTACCGTCGGGTCAGGAACAAAAGATCGATTTATTTAAAACGATTGCTTCCCCGGCTACAGATAACACTGTTGTATGGCACGATGGCTTTGGGCACCCGGTATTAGATTTGCAAAAGCATGGGCCAAATAACATCTACAGTTTCTATAGCCGTTTTAATCCTTCATGGAACGATTTGGTATGGAGTGATAAATTTCCGGCGTGGATATTAAAGTTGGTCAACCCGGAAACCAACGTAAAAACCATTAACAAATACGATAAACGGACCATCGCCAAACAACAACTGACGCCCGAAAAAATCAATGAAACTTCTGTAGCCGCTGTGAAAACCACAACGCACATCAGCATAGCTAACTATTTCTGGCTGGCACTTGTACTGTTGTTTTTGGCAGAAAGATGGTTTGCACACCAAACAAAAAATCTTACAAAAAATGGATGAGCGTAAAGGATTAAGTAAGATCAGGAGATTGCGGCAAACGTGGATCAGCTATCAATTACTAAGCGACGGCTTGTTTTCTGTTGCTGTCGCTGTCCTTTTGGGTGATATTACGTATTATATTTTGGGATGGAACGGATGGTGGGCTTTGGCTGCTTTCGCTTTAACTTTTGGTATATTATCAGCTACACGCCAACCCTGGCGGATCAGCAAAGCAGCAGTTTGCAATTTTCTAAACATATCCTATCCTGAACTGGAAGAAAGCAGCGAATTGGTTATAAAACCGGCAAATAGTTTAAACATCCTTGAAAAGCTGCAATGCAGTAAGGTCGAATTTGCGTTACAGAAGTTACCTGCTAGCCCGCCGGCGTTTGCCAAACGTTTAAAGATTGCGGTGACGCTGGCTGTTATAGTCGTTGGATTAAGTTTTGTTATAGCCAAAATAAAGTTCAACCTGCCTGCATCATCCCGGTATTTTTCCGGTTTGACGATTCAATCTTCTAAAAACACACCGACTGAAAAGGTGCTTTCACAAATTGAAGCCGTTGAAATTAAAATAACGCCGCCGGCTTATACAGGCAGGCCAGATCGGGTGCAGGACAAGTTCATTATCCAGGTGGAAGAAGGAAGTGAAATTAACTGGATCATTCATACTAACATCGATATTAAAAATGCCTTTTTATTATTTAACGAAAAGGAAAAGCTACCATTGTCAAACATAAGTAACGATAAAAAAAGCTGGAAAGCACAAAAGACAATTACCCAACCGGGCTTTTACCAGGTAAGCATTGATGGCAAACTATCCGATTTTTATCAGATACAGGTAATCAAAGATGCAACGCCGGTTATCCGTATTAAAACCCCTAAGCAATACACCCATATTGATGCAGGCGAACCGTTAAAGGTTAATTTAACTGCTACGTTAAGTGATGACTATGGCATAACAAATGCACTTATCCATGCTACCGTAGCTAAGGGCAGCGGCGAGGCGGTGAAGTTTAAAGAATATAAAATCAATTTCACAACTTCGTTTAAGCAAAATGATCGTCAATATAATGTACAAAACCTGTTTAACCTGCCTGCATTTAACATGGAACCGGGTGATGAACTGTACTTCTATATTGAAGCAGAAGACAATCATCATCAAAAAAGCCGGACAGATGCTTATATAGTATCTATACAGGATACCGCCCAGTTGTTAAGTATGGACGGACTGATCAATGGATCGAACATAAAACCTGAATACTTCAGAAGTGAGCGGCAGATCATTCTTGAAACAGAAGCACTGATTAAGGCGCGTGATACTATTAAACAAGATGTTGCTAAAACGCGGAGCAACGATTTGGGCATCGACCAAAAGCTGCTGCGCCTGCGTTATGGTAAATTTTTAGGCGAGGAAGAGGAAAGTGGCACATCGGAAAACAACGATGATTTAGACAAAGCCGAAAATTTTGGCAATGCCAAAATGGTAATGGACGCTTATACTGACAAGCACGATAATGCCGAAGATGCAACATTTTTAGAGCCCGCCATTAAAGCACAGCTTAAAGCCACCTTAACAGAAATGTGGAAGGCAGAATTACAACTGCGGATGTATAAGCCATCGGATGCCCTGCCTTTTGAATACAAAGCGTTGCGTTTATTGAAGGATCTGCAGCAAAAATCGCGCTCCTATGTAGCAAAAACAGCTTATAACCCTCCGCCTGTCAAAAATGAAAAGCGCCTGAGCGGTGACCTGAGCAAAATAAGTCAGCCGGTGAAACAGCAAGATATAAAAGCCGGTAATGATCGTTATCTAACACTAAAAAAATCCGTAACTATATTAGAGCAATTAAAACATACAGCCGGTTTAAACAATTCGGATAGAATCACCCTGCAACTTGCCGGACAACAATTAAGTGCAAAAGCATCAGCAGAGCCGGGAATTTACCTGCCCGCTGTGGCTGCAATGCATCGTGTACTTGCTGCCGATAAAAGTATTCATACTGCCGATATTGTTACCATTGAAAAAGCGATACAAAAAACCTTGCCTTCCGTTGGAGCAATACCGTCATTATCACAAAACACAGCAGACATGGGGCTTTCTAAAAGTTATTATAAATATTTAAACCAGCTAAACCGGTAAACTATTGATGAACTGGACATTATCGGTAATTATTATTTGCGTTTTACTGGCAGCTTTTACTACCTGGCTGGAAATAAGACGCATTAATCGCAGCAGATTGCTGTTACGCATCCTGGCTTCTTTATTTGGTATAGCGACCCTTGCTTGTATTACCTTGCCTATAACTTACCAGGGTGAGCGAAAAACTTCTGTTGGTGGTGAAGCCGTATTGCTCACAGAAAACTACAATCCTGATAGTTTAAGCCATGGCGGTTATAAATTAATCTTTACCGCTAGTAATGAAATTAAAAAATCGTATCCAAAAGCCCGTTTAATTACCGGCATGGAAGATCTTTTAGCCACAAGGCCAGCAATAACTAAGTTGCGCATTTTAGGTTATGGCCTGGATACCGATGATTTACAGCAGTTAGGCAACATTCCGGTGGTGTATAACAGTCTTCCTGCGCCAACGGGAATATTGTCGATCAACTGGTCACAGCAGTTAAAAGCCGGTGAATTGTTAAAAGTACAGGGAACGTTCAACAATGCCGCTTCAAAGCCCGTAAAACTATTGTTAAAGGGATTAAATACGCAGATGGATTCTGTCGATATCCAGGCAGGAAAACAAACCGGCTTTGAATTAACAACCACACCCAAAATTGCAGGAACGGCGGTATATAATCTTATCGCAATCAGCGGGCAAGATACAATTGAAAGAGAAAATGTACCCATAATTATTGAGCCGGCACAACCCGTTAGCGTATTATTGTTATCGTCGTCACCAGATTTTGAAACCAAATTTCTAAAGAACTGGCTCAGCCAAAACGGATACGCCGTAGCAGCCCGAACCGCTATCAGCAAAAATAAATTAAGCCAGGAGTTTGTAAATATGGAAAAACAGCCGATGGAACATTTGTCTGCCGCTTTACTTAACAAATTTGATTTAGTAATTGGTGAATTGTCTGCTTTTAAAACATTAACCGGTGCAGAAAACTCCCTGCTTAAACAACAGGTTGATCAGAATGGATTGGGAATAATAATGAGGGCAGATGACAGCAGTAAGACAGCCTCCTGGTTGGATGATAAATTTAAGATTGTGACATTGGATGCTAAGACCCAGGTAAACGCATCCTTATTATTGCAAAATCAAAAATCCAAAACCGCCCTTCTTAATATCGACCCATCTTATATCTGCAACAATTACAACGCACAAAATTTAGCGCTCGATTTGCAAAACCATGTTTTGGCCAGCTCAGCTTTAAGCGGTTCGGGCAAACTGGTATTTACCACTTTAAACGATACCTATAACTGGTTGCTAACCGGAAATAATAAAGATTATGCTGCACTATGGTCGTTGCTTATTGATAAAGCCGCACGCAGGCTGCCACCGGCACAAAAACTGTCGGTTACTTCAGCAATAGCCCGCGTTAATGAACCTGTAAATGTTCAGTTGGAAAGCAGTTCGGCACCTTTACAATTGTCTACTAATAATATGGTTGTTCCCCCTATTCAAAATTATTTTGCACTGTATGAGTGGAATTTTAGTTATTGGCCGCAAAAATCAGGCTGGCAACAGACAATTATTGACAAAAAAGATCCTTACTTGTGGTACTCCTATCAAAAATACGACTGGAATCCGCTCATCAATTACAAAAAATCAGTTCTAACGAAAAAACGCTCAGAAAATTCTCTGCGATTTGCATCTGTAACAAAACAAATACAAAGTTCAGGTCGATATGACGTCCCTAAAATGTATTTTTATTTAATATTGATAGCTTGTTTGATTTTTTTATGGATTGAACGTAAATTATCAGTTTAAAATTTTCATTATTTTACTTATCATAAATACAGGAGGACTTAGCCTTTGAAACGTAGAAATTTTATTTATTTATCAGGCATCGGAGCCGGGGCATTAATGTTGCCAGACTTGTCGGCCTTTGGCAGGCAGATTGACCAATCACAAGCTTTGGATACGGTTGATGTCCGTATTAAAAAAGAGCTTTCTGATGTGGCGCTTAATACTGCAAAATCAAAAGGAGCATCGTACGCCGATATCCGCATCGGGAGATACCTTAACCAGGCAATTATAACCCGCGAAAACCGCGTACAAAACGTTGCCAGTTCAGAATCCTATGGGATAGGCGTTCGTGTATTGGTAAACGGCTGCTGGGGCTTTGCTGCCACAAACGATGTTACTAAAGAAGGCATAGCAAAAACGGCTGAAAAGGCTGTCTCAGTTGCGAAAGCCAACTCCAAAATTGGCGGTAAACCTATAGAACTCGCTCCTCAAAAGGGTTATGGAGAGGTAAGCTGGAAGACACCGATCGAAATTAATGCCTTCGAAGTGCCTATTAAAGAAAAGGTGGATCTGTTGTTAACAGCAAACGGTGCGGCAATGGCAGGCGGGGCCAATTTTGTTAACTCCATGATCCTGGCTATCAATGAACAAAAATATTTCGCGTCTACCGATGGATCTTATATAGACCAGGACATACACCGGCTTTATCCAAACTTCAGCGTTACTAAGATCGATCCGGCTCAGGGAAGCTTTGAAACCAGGGCGGCCTTAAGCTCACCGGTAGGAATGGGTTATGAATACCTTACCCCAAGTGAATCAGAAAAAGTTCAGGGGGTGGTTACCCGTTACAAAAACCGGTATGATATTTTAGAAGATATAAAGAACGCTACAAAAAATGTAACGGAGAAGCTAACAGCTAAATCTGTTGAACCGGGCAAATATGACCTGGTACTTGATCCTTCACACCTTTGGTTAACCATACACGAGTCAGTTGCCCACCCTACAGAGCTTGACCGTGTGCTGGGTTACGAAGCGAACTATGCAGGCACAAGTTTTCTGTCGCTGGAAAAATTAAAGTCAGGCAATTTTCACTTCGGCAGCAAAAATGTAAATATCGTTGGCGATAAATTGCAAAAGGGCTCATTGGGTGCAGTTGGATACGATGACGAAGGTGTACAATGCGGCAAATGGGATATTATTAAGGATGGCGTACTGGTTAACTTCCAGGCTATCCGCGACCAGGCACACATGATCGGATTAAAGGCTTCGCAAGGATGCTGCTATGCGCAATCATGGCAGGATGTGCAATTTCAGCGCATGCCCAATGTGTCACTACAACCCGGAAAAACTCCGCTCAGTGTTGATGAAATGATTAAAGGAGTAGAAAAAGGCGTTTACATTGTTGGTAATGGTTCGTTTTCAATTGATCAGCAACGCTATAACTTCCAGTTTGGCGGTCAGCTTTTCTATGAAATTAAGAACGGAAAAATTGTAGGGATGCTGAATGATGTAGCCTACCAGGCCAATACACAGGAGTTCTGGAACTCATGTGTTGCAGTTTGTGATGAACGTGATTATCGTTTAGGTGGCGCCTTTAACGATGGCAAGGGTCAGCCAAGTCAATCAAACGCCGTATCGCATGGTACATCCACAACACGGTTTAACGGAGTAAATGTTATTAACACAAAAAGAAGAATCGGATAATCATATGCCTATA
>JAQNCM010000235.1 GCA_029237615.1 Mucilaginibacter sp. | reverse complement strand
TATTTAAATCACTTAGCAACCAGGGAGGCATTATTGTCGATGCACTGATATTGGTGGGGCATGTCCTTGTTTGTTTAATTTTGGCTATCGCCAACAGAAGCTGGATTTGGGCGTTGAGCGGTGTGTTGGTCCTTGTAATAGGATTTTCAACTTGCGTAATGGTAATTGGAGGCGTGCACTAACCGGTATTTAAGAAATATGGCGGATAAAGAAAAAAACGATAACACAATGATCATTGTATTGCTAAATATAGCGGTTTTAATGATTTACACTTTGGTTTTAAAACCTTTAATGAAGGGAGACTACGATATACTTCTGCTTTGTGCGCTTCTTGCCGTGCATTTTGTGCTTTGTATTATCACTTCCATCTTTTATAATACGAAAGCTTATCTGTTAAGCGCTGCAATAATTTTCCTTATTGGGTTTTCAACCTGTGCTTATGCTTTTAATCGTTAGCCCATCATTTCCGCCAACACCCCCTCTTTCAATGAACTGGTTGACATTACCACCTTATCAATTCCAAGCTTTTCCATTATAAAACGGGTTAACAAAGATGCTACAACTATCATGTCAATCCGTACAGGTATAATGCCTTCTGTTGCAATACGTTGCTGATGTGTTGAAAGTGCCAGTTTCTCAATTAATGATAATAATTCATCCTTAACAAATTCAAAATGTTTAATCTTTTTCAGATTGAAAGGATTTCCTTTTTTTCGCTCCATAACCTCCGCATAGCTTTCAAATACACCTGATGAGCCCACCAAATTGTCAATCGTATATTGTTGGGCAGCGGTAAACAGGTCTTTCAAACAATTATCCAGGTATTGATTTAATTCAGTAATGGATTCAGCCGGGATAGGGTCTGTACGGTGAAACTTATCCATCAGCCGGGCGGCGCCTATCTCAAAGCTTTGTTTCCATAAAATTTCATGAGCATTGCAAATAATAAATTCAACACTGCCGCCACCGATATCTACAATCAGGCTATTTTGTTTTGATAAGCATCCGCTCGCCTTAACGCCTTTATAAATATAAGTTGCTTCGGCATCGCCATCAATAATTTCAATTGTAATATTGGTACGGTCTTTTACCTCCCTAATAAAGTCCATCCCGTTTGCAGCATTACGCAAAGCCGAAGTTGCAATGGCCCTTATGTGCTGTACTTTATTATCTTGAATGAGTCCGTTAAAATGCTGCATGCTTTTAACGCCCCGCTCAAATGCCGCCGGCAGGATAAGGCCCTTATTGATGCCTCCTTCACCCAGCTTTACCGCATCGTGTTCATGAACTATTTCGTGGAGGGCGGAATTGCTATATTCTGTAATCAATAAATGAAAGGTGTTTGTGCCGAGATCCATTATGGCAAAGCGTTTATCCATGCAGCTAAAATAAACAATCCCTTAAATTGTTTGGAATTTAAGGGATTGTATCAAATTTTTACAGAATAGTACTACTCTTTATAAAAGAACCATTTGGCCAGTTCTTTAAAGTTTGTTTTTTTGCCATACATTAAAATACCCACCCTGTAAATCCTGGCGGCTATATAAGTAGTAAATATAAAGCCGGCAATCATCAATACCATTGATACAGCCAGCTGCCACGTCGGTACGTTATAAGGAATGCGCACCATCATGGCTACAGGTGCCGAAAGTGGGATCATCGACAGCCATACGCCAAGCGTGCTATCAGGCGCCTGGAAAAGATAAGAAACCGATAATAAATACGTAAACAATAACGGCAGGGTAATAGGAAACATAAATTGTTGTGTCTCTGTCTCGCTGTCTACCGCCGAGCCGACCGCGGCAAAGAGGGCACTGTAAAACAAAAATCCGGTGATCCAGTAAAAAATGAAACAACCTAACTCATAACCGGCGCTTGCTCCCAGGTTATGTATAAACATATAAACCGGGTTTCGTGCCGAAGACGCATTATGCCCCACAAAATAACTTATCGCGGCTGACAACACTATCCATAAAACAAATTGCGTAAGGCCCACAAGCCCAACACCAATTATTTTGCCCATCATCAGCTGGAATGGCTTTACTGATGACACTATCACCTCTATTATCCTGCTCGTTTTCTCTTCAATAACACCACGCATTACCTGTGCACCATATATAAATATCGACATGTATATCAGGATAGCTCCTGCGAAGCTCAGTGCGTAGGTCGCGCCAATGCTTGTGCTTTTTTCACCAGCATTGGTCATTTCAGTTGCTTTAATTATAATGTTGCTTTTTATTTGATGCAACCGCGCAGTATCAATTCCAGCCTTTACAAGATTAATACCGGAAGCAATATCATTCATCTGGCTTTGGATAATATCTGCCAGGGTTAATGTAGTTTTCTTCTTTGAAAATAACTGTACCGTATCTTTCGGATTAGCAGGGATGTTGAGGACAAGGTCGTCATCACTCTTTAAATCGGCCTTCGCTGCCGGCAAAGATTTATGCGGATACTGATATTTCAAAAATTTTCCATCACTGAATTTTCCTTTAAATATACCACCGTTATCAATCACATTTACAACATGAATGGTTTCGTCCTTCTCATTTGCAACAAGTGAAATAACAGCAAACATACCCGCAAAAAGCGCGGGCACCAGCAAGGTCATAACGATAAAAGCCTTTTTTCGGACACGGGTAAGATATTCGCGTTGTATAATGAGTA
>JAQNCM010000703.1 GCA_029237615.1 Mucilaginibacter sp. | reverse complement strand
TGCGTCGACTGTCAGTGACGGGGACAAAGCAGAATGGATCTCGTTAGACTCTACACCCTACCGGTCTGATACTCAATTTCCAGTTTCAGATTGTCCAAATCGGTGCCATACACATTGCAAGCTGTGCCGGCAAGCGTGAGATCGGCACTGACAACGGCGCCATGCTGTGTCTTCACACTACTCGCTTGATATCCTGCACAAGCTGCTGTGCCATCGTGAGCCGCCAACACGGCAACATCAGCCCTCAGCACGAGACCGACAACTGCGGCCCAACGATATCTCATGGTGTAAGCCGATTGAAAACAGGATGCGGTCGGCCATCCCTGTACAAGGGCATGGAGCTGGCCTTTTAAATAGCTGCTCCATCTTTGCAGTTCCTATTCGGTCTTCTCTCCGCCTCTCATAGCCGCCTCGACCATGACGTGTCGTGGAGTATAGATCTCAATGGCCGAGGACCCGCGACGCCTCACGTATCAAGGCGGGAAAAGAGGGCCCGTGGGGTTTCGCGTCAATTCTCACACCTGGCTCGCCAATGGTAAACAGTCCCTCACGCGGGGCACAGAGAATACTCAACTGAAAGTGGGCCCGGTAGACCAACGAGATGCGGGGGTGGGGAATAAGCCTTCATAACCCGATATTTGCCCGTAACTGATCCACAGTGACTCCACAACGGTATTAACCCCCTTTCCGCTACCGCCTTCTTACCTGGATATACCGCCTGGTATTATCGATATACAACTGGTGGAGGGTCCAATTGCCAGCAGAAAATCGATCGGGGGTGTTGAAACTTTTGTGCTGTGACTGTACGCTCAAATGTAACCCAGGATGTTACGTTACATAGGCGAATAGAGGCGCATAACGCCTTGTAGTATCCGATCGATGTGTAATGGGAGTGGTCTCATATGCAGTCATCGCTTACCCGTCAGCGCCGCACTTACGGTCATCAACGCGCCCGCAATTGTCGATTTCTTAGCAATGGCCCGGGTTGAACACATTAATGACGGATCGTCGTGGGACATTATGCATGTCATCGATTTCACTCGTCATAAGTACTTGCCGGGCTACCACCAGCATCACTCCCGTACGCAAAGGAAGCATAGGCTAGTAGTCTCACTCATCACTTGCTTGTGGACAAGCAGTCTGGGGCTAATCAGTCAATTGGCCTCGTTGCTTGCTGATTATCTATGCCTCCCAATTGACAGTGTGTTGAAACTAAGCTAGTTTACGCAACAGCAATAAGTAGAAGCGTACAATACATTTTACAGCAAGGCCTTCGAGGCACCAGAGATGGAGTACTAGTCGTAGATACCTATGCACTGTATACTAGGCGCCAGAATACACTAACATTGGTTGTACACCTCATCTTATTGAATTTTAATTAAATCTAAAGCCAGTTCAATTTAGCGACTCTTCAAATAATATACTTGTTCATCCCGAAGACTCATGTCCGTTTCGGCGCTGCGTCCATTTCTGACTCAATCCCGATCAAGTAAGCTCGCAATAATCGACAGAGATAGGTCCCATTGAATTCATCTTTAAGTGCAAGCCAATCCGGCTCCGATGCCTTCTCTCTATCCTCATTGGTCAGTAGGTCGAATCCTCGGGCTTTAGCGCAGCACCCGTAATATACAGTGCAATGACCCACCCCCGCTGCCTCTTTCGCTTTTTTGACGCTTCTCACAGTATCCACAATCCCGCCCGCAGCATCCTCCTCTTCCTGCGCAGTCATTTGTAAGATCTGAATCGAGATACCACTTCGGTTTGGATCGCCACGTATCATAAGCCCTGCGAAGTGGCCCAGCTGGAAGTGAGCATTCATATCTATAAAGATCCCGGTCATGAAACCAATATTGCTTTGAGAGATTTTCCAAATCTTCAAGCCAGCGGGATAACTGCCGCTCATCCTCGTCAGTCGTTGCTGTCAATTTTAAAGCCTGGTACCTTTCTGAGATATAATCCTCTTCCTGGATAATATCTCGAAGTATCTTCTCTTCACGTAGCATATTGGCAATAAGAGAATCCAGCGACTGATCTTTGAAATGATCCTTATGCTTTAGATAGTAGTCGATCACTGACATTCGAAATTTCTGCGTGGAATTAAAACTGCCATATCTCACCAGGATGGCGTCGATCCTCTCATACAGCGGAATGAGCAACCCACCAACCATTTCGAGTGTCGGGATTTGGGGTGTTAATTTTGAGGGGCTAGATTAGATTGATCGATGGTGTTCGGAGGTAGGCAGATGTCTTGAGCGCTGATATTTGGATGACATCGCCCGAGAAATAGCCGCTCCCAAAATAGCCGACGCGTTAAGCATTACTAGGCAACATTAGGAAGCCACCCGTGAACACAAGCGCCGCGCGTGGAGGGGCGAAGAGAGGCCGAGGCAGCACCGGGCGGACCCCTACAGGCCGATCCGCGGTATCTGGCCGGACGCAAACACGCGACAGGAATATCGATGCGATCCAGAAGGCCATCTCCAACTCCCAGGACTCGTTCAGCATCCGATCAGGCAAGAATACCAATGCAGACAGACTGGAACAATACAGCGTCCGTGGCTGGAAGAACAGCAAGATATCATCCAGGCGCGACCGTGGTGTCGAAAGTCTCGTTGCATTCCTCGAACGACGAATGAATACACTCAAATCAGGATCCCGCGCAAAAATCACCAAGGTATGTCATGATATTCGAGATCGCGGCCACCATATATACAAACCTCGACATGCACCCGGCTCGACGTCGGCTCTTCGGTCAAATATGACTTTCCTGGAAAGACGACCGGCGTTACCTCCGGGGATTCTTTGCGTTTCTTGGCTTTGAATGGCTTTGTGATTTCAAAGTTCTTTGCGCCTGGCTAACATTCCATTAGTCGCGGGTTGAAGAAGACACACTTATTGTATCTGTGAGACCGGACTTGGCAGACCCAATGTCCAAAATCAATGGCAATGTCTTCGCTGGGGTAAATATTACCGTGGAACAATACGATCCTTCCTCAACCGAGGAGCTTGATCGCGAGATAAGCACTGATAGTGGTGTCTCCACGGAGACAGTGGACGTCAAATACAAGATGACTGCGA
>JAQNCM010000211.1 GCA_029237615.1 Mucilaginibacter sp. | reverse complement strand
AATTTAAGGAAGATGCTATTCGCATTATGCATGAAACAGGCGTACCTGCAAGTATAGTTCTAGGTGTAGCGATGCACGAGTCGGGATGCGGTAATAGTTTACTTGCACAAAATTTAAATAACCAGTTTGGCGTAAAAGGCGGTAGCCATACGGTTTATTATCGCCACAACAAAAAAGTAAAAACCTCCTATAAACGTTATGAATCCGTATATGATTCTTTCCAGGATTTTGCACGTATAATGATTGAACGGAAAGAATTTAGCGGTCTTACTGAATCATTAACTCATTTTGACTATGCCGGATGGGTTCATGGGATTCAGGAACACGGATATGCAAGTGACCATAAATGGGGTAAAAGGGTATTGGATATCATTAAAAAATACCGGTTAAACTCCTTCGACGAAAAGCCTGAGGATCAGACTACACTGGCACAAAATAATTAACTTTTTCTCTTCTTTTTTTGATAATTGTTTTTGGTTTATCTTTATAAACAAAAAAATACCCTGTTATTCAACATATTTATCTCCTAATACGTTATAATAAACAATGGTACGGTGTGCCGTACTGTTTACTTATTCTATTACAATGCAAAAAATTACTTACCTGATCATTTGTCTTATTTTATTTACTTCGTGTTCGGCAACAAAAAGTTCTGTTTCAAACAGACTGGTTAAGAAAAACAATCATAGTATTCAAAAGGCCAACCGCGAATCCATTGCCGGTTATACGCCACTTACCTCCTTACAATATATAGAACGTTATAAGGCAATTGCTATCCAGGAAATGAATATATACGGTATTCCCGCAAGTATTACATTGGCACAAGGGCTTTTTGAATCAGGCAGTGGCAATGGCGAACTGGCGCGGGTTGCCAACAACCATTTCGGTATAAAATGCACATCTGACTGGAAAGGAAAGGTTTATTATAAAGACGATGATAATGTAAATGACAGTTTCAGGGTTTATGATAAACCAGAAGACTCATTTCGTGACCATTCGGAATTCTTGAAAAGAAAAAATTATACAAAGCTGTTTGAACTGGACAAGAATGATTACCAGGGATGGGCTTACGGTTTGAAAAAGGCTGGGTACGCTACAAACCCACAATATCCTGTTTTATTAATCGGGATAATAAAAAAATATAACCTCGACCAGTATGACAGCCCCGAAGGAGAGCTACAAAAAATTAAAAGGATAGATAAGGTTTTAACCCAGATAGACAAAAAGGATGTTACCGCAACTGCTGATTCTATCGCTCAAGCCAAAGCGGCAGGTAACACTTATGTTGTAAAGCAGGGAGACACACTATATAACATTTCTAAGCGTTTTGGTTTAACCGTCGATGATTTGAAGGGCTTAAATAACCTTGACGATAACAACCTAAAAATTGGCCAGAAACTTGTTGTGGCTAAATAATGTTGTTAATATTTGTTAATTATTATGTTAAATATAGGCCTGAGGGTTAGTTTTGGCCCTGTGATGAAACCATGGCTTTTCCTTCTTTTTTTTACTATAACATTCAATTGTTTTTCCCAGGAAAGGACTGTTGCCGGTATTGTATTTGATAAAGAAAATCAAGAGCGCATAGCAAGTGTCAATGTTCGTAATATAACTACCGGACTTTCGGTTTATAATAATTTAAAGGGCGAATTCAAAATTAATGCTAAAGCTGGTGATGAACTTATTTTTTCGCGCCAGGAATACCATTCAGATACTATCAAAGTACAAAATAACACTCCTTTGGCCATTTATATGGCGCGATTAGCCATTCAACTGAAGCAGGTTAATATCAGTGATACTTTGCTCAGTCCTGAAAAACGGTTGGAAGCTACTAAAAATGATTATACAAAAATTTACGGATCCCTTGCTTACCGCGAGTACATAACTTCCCCGAATAATGGACCTGCAGGTTTAAGTATTGATGCTTTATATAACGCTTTTAGCCGCAGCGGACGCAATGCCGAACATTTACGACAAATTATACAGCGTGATTACGAGCAAAATGTGATTGATTACCGCTTTAACCGAACTTTTGTAGGAAGAATTACCGGTTTAACAGACGGACAATTAACATCCTTTATGTTCAGGTACCGGCCGGGTTACTATACTGTTAAAACAGTAAGCGATTATCAATTTATATCAATGATAAGGGCCGACTTTAGAAGGTTTTTAAGAAATCCAAGGATATACTCCCAGCCTCCGCTAATAAGTAAGTAATTTTAAAATATTAACTTTTAATTTTTCAGGAAGCCGGTTTAAACGCATTCCATCCCTGCGCTTTTAATGGATGCAGGTTACCGCTCTTTGTGATAAGGTTACAGCCTGCTGAAGGTTCTGTTATATATCCTATTATGGTTATATCCATTTTAAACTTTATCTTATCGTAGTCGGCCTGTTTAACGGTAAATAACAATTCATAATCTTCTCCGCCACTTAATGCGCAAACTGTTGGATCCAGGTTAAATTCCCGGGCGGTTTCATACGTCATCGGATCAAGTGGTATTTTATCCTCGTATAAATTACAGCCTTTATTGCTTTGCTTACATATATGTAATATTTCAGAAGCTAAACCATCCGACACATCGATCATTGCTGTGGGTTTAACTTCAATGCTTTTCAGTAATTCAATAATATCCCTGCGGGCCTCTGGTTTTAGCTGGCGTTCAACTATATAATCCTTTCCTTCCAGGTCCGGCTGAATATTTGGATTTTCAAGGTATACTAATTTTTCACGTTCAAGTAGTTGTAATCCAGTATATGCACCTCCCAAATCACCTGAAACACAAATTAAATCTCCTTCTTCTGCACCGCTGCGGTAAACAACATCTTTTTCATCAGCGTAACCGATAGAAGTTACACTTATCACCAATCCTTGTTTTGATGAACTTGTATCACCACCAACTAAATCAACATTGTATTTTTCACAAGCCAGGTAAATGCCTTCGTATAATTCTTCAACTGCTTCCAGGGGAAATTTACTCGATATACCAATAGAAACAGTAACCTGCGATGCTATCCCATTCATGGCATATATATCACTCAGGTTAACCTGTATTGCTTTATAACCCAAATGTTTTAAGGGGGTATAAGCCAAATCGAAGTGGATACCTTCCAGCAACATATCTGTTGAAACCAATGTTTTTTTTCCATCAAAATCAAGCACTGCAGCATCATCACCAACACCTTTTACCGTACTTTTTTGGGAAATTTTTATATTTTTTGTTAGATAGTCTATCAACCCAAACTCACCTAAACTTTCAATATTGGTTTTCTCTTTATTATCGAACATTTCCTTATTTTGATTTGTCATTGCGAGGCACGAAGCAATCGCCAACTACGCATATTCACTCCGTGCAGTATAAGATTGCTTCGTGCCCCGAAATGACACTATTTCTATAAACCTAATCTTGCTGATATTTCCAGCATCCTTTCAATTGGTTTCACTGCTTTTTCAATTATATGCTGCGGCACGGTAATTTCAGGCATTTCATTTTTTATACACAGGTACAATTTTTCCAGTGTATTTCTTTTCATATGCGGACAATCATTACAGGCACATGAATTATTTGGCGGCGCCGGAATAAATATTTTATCCGGGTTTTCTTTTTGCATCTGGTGCAATATACCTGCCTCTGTTGCTACTATAAATTCCTTATCATCATGCTTGCTTGCATATTTTAATATCCCTGTGGTTGATCCTATATAATCCGCCATCTGTAATATAACCTCCTCACATTCAGGATGTGCCAGCAATTTAGCTCCGGGATGTCTTTCTTTTAGCTTAGTTATCTTTTCTCTCGAAAAAATTTCATGAACCATACAGGCGCCATTCCATAAAACTAAATCCCTTCCTGTTTTCTTTGCCACATAAGCACCTAAATTTTTATCAGGTCCGAATATTATTTTCTGTTCTTTAGGCAGGCTTTCCACTATTTGTACCGCATTGCTCGAGGTACAAACGATGTCGCTCATTGCTTTTAGCTCAGCTGTACAGTTTACATAAGTTATTACCAAATGATCAGGATATGACTCCTTAAATTTTTTAAACAAATGCGGCGGACAGCTATCTGCCAATGAGCAGCCGGCCTTTATGTCGGGTAATAAAACTTTTTTCGAAGGAGATAATATTTTTGCAGTCTCAGCCATAAAATGAACTCCTGCAAAAACAATAATGTCGGCATCTGTTTTTGCGGCTTGTTGCGATAATCCCAAACTATCACCAATATAATCGGCAATATCCTGAATATCAGGTTCCTGGTAATAATGCGCAAGAATAACAGCATTTTTCTCTTTTTTTAATTTTTCAATTTCATCAAAAAGGTCAAGGGATGGATCAATTTCTTCCTCCACAAACCCCTTCACATTTATTTCTTCAAATGTATCCATTTCAACAATTCAATTAATAACAATTACTTTATATATATAAATAAAACTATTGTTATTGGTGTGTTAGTTATGTTTAAAAGTTGTCTTGAAAAAGTCATAAAATATTTCTTTTAATAATTTATTAACAATTAATATGCTTTTTTAAATGCTTATTATATTGATTTTTAGGTTTATATAAGAACCCTCTATTTGTTTTAAAACAATTTTTGTTAATACTTTATTGCTGTGTAAAATGTTAGCTTTGGCACTTATAAGGCTCAAAAGTAAGTTAAAATTTATACTGAAAAGTAGTTAAATGAGGACTTATCAACTATTCAATTTTTTATTAAGTTTTTGCTTACACAAAATTAACAACTTTTGTACCCTTTGTTAACAGTAAAAATAATTTTACACATAATAGATATATAAGATGGCCAGAACTGTGGATTTCCTGGTAGTAGGGTCCGGCATAGCAGGATTGAGTTTTGCACTAAAGGCAGCAAAACATGGTAAAGTTCTGATAGTTACCAAATCAAATGAAGACGAATCAAACACTAAGTATGCCCAGGGCGGTGTTGCAGTGGTTGTGGATAAAAAAGATGATTCCTTTGAAAAGCATATCCAGGATACATTAATATCTGGTGACGGCCTTTGTGATGAAGCAGTGGTTGAAGCGGTTGTTGAAGAGGGGCCTGCCAGGATAAGAGAGATTATTGACTACGGTACTAATTTCGATAAAACAAACGAAGGTTTTTATGACCTTGCAAAAGAAGGCGGCCATTCGGAATTCAGGGTACTTCATTATAAAGATATTACTGGTTTTGAAATAGAAAGGTCGTTATTAGAACAAATCCACAATAACCCTAATATTGAAATATTAACGCATTATTTTGCTGTTGATTTAATAACCCAGCATCATTTAGATGTATTTGTTGATAAGTCAAGTACTGATATTACTTGTTATGGTATTTATGCTTTTAACAGTCAAACCAAAAACGTTGAAAAAATACTTTCAAAAGTAACAGTGATGGCGTCAGGTGGTGCCGGGCATATTTATTCTATTACTACCAATCCAACAATTGCCACTGGTGACGGCGTAGCAATGGTTTACCGGGCAAAAGGAAAAGTTAGAAATATGGAATTTATCCAGTTTCATCCAACTGCTTTATATAATCCGGGCGAATATCCATCCTTCCTAATATCCGAGGCTGTGAGAGGTTTTGGAGGGATTCTAAAACGTACCAACGGCGAGGAGTTTATGCAGGAGTACGATGAAAGAAAGTCGCTTGCACCGAGGGACATAACTGCTCGTGCTATTGATGCTGAAATAAAAAAATCAGGCGAGGATTTTGTTTACCTGGATGTAAGGCATCGTAGTAAAACAGATATTCTGGCTCATTTTCCAAATATCTACGCTAAATGTTTAGATATCGGGATAGATATGACGAAGGATATGATCCCGGTGGCACCGGCTTGTCATTATATGTGCGGTGGAGTTATGGTGGATCATGTGGGGAGATCTTCTTTATTAAGATTATATGCCTGTGGCGAATGTTCATCTACAGGTTTACATGGTGCTAACAGGCTGGCTTCTAATTCGTTACTGGAAGCATTGGTATTTGCACACCGGATATATGAAGATGCGATCAGTCAGTTTGAAAATAATGTGATACCTGATAATATACCCGATTGGGATGAAAAAGGGGTACAATTATCAAATGAGGATATCCTGGTAACGCATAATGTACGTGAAATGCAAAAACTAATGAATGACTATGTGGGTATCGTACGTTCTGATTTCAGACTTGAAAGAGCGATGCGCCGTTTAGGTCTATTATATGAAGAAACGGAAGAATTCTATAAAAAAACCAAATTATCTGTGAAGCTTTGTGAGTTAAGAAATTTAATACAGGTATCCTATATTGTGGTAAAATCAGCAATGATGCGTAAAGAAAGCAGGGGGTTGCATTCCACAACAGATTATCCGTACCATGCGGATGTGATTGAGGATACTGTGTTTTGATTGGAGCGGAAAACGGGATTCGAACCCGCGGCCTTCAGTTTGGGAAACTGATGCTCTACCAGCTGAGCTATTTCCGCTTATTTAACGATTATATAATACATCAAACTTAAAAAAAAATTGTTAACCCAAAAAGATATTAAATCAATAATTCAATCAATCAATAATACAACAATTATCATATGCCTGTTATCCTGCCTGTAAAAAATGTAAGCCCTTCATGGGGTAAAGAATGCTTTATTGCCCAAAATGCTACCATTGTAGGGGATGTGGTAATGGGCGACAATTGCTCTGTTTGGTTCAACGCAGTAATAAGGGGGGACGTACACTATATTAAAATAGGCAATAATACCAATATACAGGATGGGGCCGTGATTCACTGTACCTACAACTATGCGCCAACCAATATAGGTAACTGTGTTTCCATTGGTCACAATGCCCTGGTACACGGTTGCACACTGCACGACAATGTATTAATAGGCATGGGTGCCATCGTAATGGATCACGCCATTGTAGAAGAATTTGTAATCATAGCAGCGGGAGCAGTGGTGCTTGAAAAAACCATTTGCGATTCCGGCTATCTGTATGCCGGTATTCCGGCTAAAAAGATAAAACCTTTAACTCCGGAGCAAAAAGAAATGCTCAAAAAATTACCCGACAATTATATCATGTATTCGGGTTGGTTTAAGGAGTAGACGGTTCTTTAGGTATGTTAATGGGCGTAACCTGCTCCCAGTTGGGCCGTAAAGTAATTATGGTTTCATTGTTCCATATATTTTCCGGTTGTGTCTTCCTTTTTAAATTTCCGGAGTCCCATTTACCATTTCCGTTATCGTCATATATTACCCGCACATTATATTTACCGGTAAAGTAATTTCTGTATATGAGGGTGGCATTTTTATTAATAACGTCCCTTCTTAAAACAGCGTTCTGGTCGTTAAGTAACTCAACAATATAGGATTTTCCTGTATCGGGCACGGTAACATTTAAAGTTAACAGGCTATAGTTTTCAGGCTTGTCCAGTTGAAATCTTTTTATAGTGCGCTTGTTTTTATCGCCATAAACATCCGTAAAGGCGCCATTGCCTAGTGTTAAAGTATAACTGACAACCTGTTTCCACCGGTAATTTATTTTGAAGAGCATGGAGTTGGCGGTGTCTTTTTCGATGGTAAAATTCGATACATCAGTAGAATCTTCTTTTAATGAAATCAGCGAAGGATCAAAACTGTCTATCGGTATATTGGCTTTTAAAGTTAAACCGTTGCCCGGTTTTAATTTTTCAGTTGATGTCACATCGTATTTGAAAGCCAAGCTTCTGGTAAAGGCTTCTTTCTTTCCTTTTCTTAGATAGGTAGTATCTATCGGTTTATTATTGTCATAGAAAGCAACCCTGATGGAATCAAAGTCCATGTTTTTCATAAAGATACTGGCGGTATCTTTCGTTTTGGTAATTTCAACAATTTTTTGCTGGTCAAAGCCTGCCGGATATACAATGTGTACAGATGGGTTATCTAATGGCCTGTTGAAAGAAAAAAACATTTTTCCATCAAGGTCAAATCTTTTGTCAACCAGCCTGAACTTTTCCGGCACTTGTTTAAATAACTTTAGTTGGACATTGTCGGTATCTTTGGTTAAATGGATCACATTTTTATTAAAGGCGATGAGTTCATCATCGTTATCATATATTTTATTGGCCACCTTTTCTTTTAATGCGTAGATGCGGTAATTATTGGCATGAAGGTTATTTAACGTAAAATTTCCCGAGGAGTCTGTCGTTGTAAATATGGTAGGGCGTTTTTTTCCAAAAAGGAGCGAATCCTGTTTCAGTGTGAATAACATTACAGTAGCCTCTTTTTCCCGCTCGCCGGTTAATGTATTAACTACCTTTCCGGATATACTCAACGAATCAATATGCGCTCCGGTCGAAAACACATACGTGAAATTTTTCAATATGTTTGATTCATTTACATCGGCAATAGCTTTACCAAAATTTAGCACATAAGTAGTGTTTTGCTCCAGCGTGTCTTTTAGCGTAATAACAAGGCTCTTGCCCTTCAATTTATAGTCTGGTACTTTAGCCGGTGTTGGGCTTACGGTAATTTCTGTGTATTGGTTAGTTAGTTTAATAAACTCATCAAAGTCAAGCTTTATTTCTTTGGCCTTAAAAAACCGGGTCATGTTTTCAGGCGTAGCTTTCAAAAGTTTCGGCGGATCATGATCCCGCGGCCCACCCTGCGGCAATTGCCGGTTCGCGCAGCCAATATTTAATAGAGCAATGTAAAAAAGCAGGGAAATAAGGAGTAAAAAAGGCCGTTTTTTATTTAACATTGTTTTTAAACGCTATAAGCGGTTTTTATATTTTGTTGAACTGGAATATTAAAAGTTAAAAATAATTAATTTAAAACGATATTTCATAATTTATTGATAATCAATTATTTATATACTATCTTGATATGTGGACCATTAAAACCGAAATATCAGAGGGTGTTACGCCAGAAATTCGCGAAGCCTGCCCTAAAGTACGCGGTTTAATTTTCATTAATTTTTCGCGCGCCTCTTTAGAAAGGGAAACCAGGTGATGATAGTCAAAATCCGGGTTTATTTCCTTGTCTTCCATTTTTTTCATTCTGCCTACAATATCCAGTTCTTTTTCAAAATAGCTCTCGTACTTAATTTTTATTTCAGCCTGCTCAATAGTTTCTTTATCGTAGGCGGCTAGTAAATTATTTAGGGTATCATCCGCTTTTCGCAGTTCGTCAAAACTCACCTGCGGTCTGCTCAACAAGTTGAACAACTTTGTGTTTTGGTTAAGGGTGCTTGTTCCTAAGTTTTCAAGCAATGCATTTACGGACGCAGGGTCAATCGATTTTGATTTGGTATAAGCAACGATGTCGTCTGAGTTTTTTACTTTAAGATTCACCTTCGCCAGGCGTTCGTCATTGATCAGGCCCAACTCGTGGCCGATTGGACTTAGCCGGATATCTGCATTGTCCTGGCGTAAAAGTAAGCGATGTTCCGCTCTTGAGGTAAACATTCGATAAGGTTCGTCGGTGCCTTTGGTAACCAGGTCATCAATTAAAACACCGATGTATGATTCTGATCTTTTCATGATCAGTTCGTGCTTATCATTAATTTTTTGATGTGCATTAATACCAGCAACAAATCCCTGAGACGCTGCCTCCTCGTAGCCGGTTGTTCCATTTATCTGACCGGCAAAATATAAATTGCTGATGAGCTTGGTTTCTAATGTTAAGCCCAGTTGCGTAGGGGGGAAGTAGTCGTATTCAATGGCATATCCGGGACGGAACATTTTAGCGTTTTCAAATCCCGGAATTTGAACGAGGGCCTTGTATTGTATATCCTCGGGTAGTGAGGTTGAAAATCCATTCACATAAATCTCTACTGTGTTCCATCCCTCCGGCTCCACAAATATCTGGTGACGCTCGCGCTCGGCGAAGCGATTTATTTTATCTTCAATAGACGGACAGTATCTCGGACCAAGGCCTTTAATTCTCCCGGTAAACATAGGCGACTTTTCAAAGCCTTCTTTTAAGGTGTCATGTACTTTGGTATTGGTGTAGGTTATCCAGCAGCAGCGTTGTTCTTTGGCGAGCTCAACATCGGTATAAGAGAAGCGGCCACGTTCTTCGTCACCCCACTGTTCCTCCATCAAAGAATAGTTGAGACTTCTTCCATCTACCCTGGGAGGAGTTCCTGTTTTCATACGGCCAGAGTCAAAGCCCAATTGAATCAATTGCTCTGTTAAACCAGTTGCTGCCTTCTCTCCGGTTCGTCCGCCTCCAAAGCGTTTTTCTCCTATATGGATAACCCCGTTCAGGAAGGTTCCATTGGTAAGCACCACAGCATCCGCGGCTATTTCAATCCCTAAGGATGTCCTTACTCCGGCAATACTATTGTTTTTGACTAGTAAAGAAGTAACCGTATCCTGCCAAAAATCAACATTGGGAGTGCGTTCCAAGGCCAGGCGCCATTCTTCAGCGAATCGCATACGATCACTTTGTGCCCTTGGGCTCCACATGGCGGGGCCTTTTGAGCGGTTAAGCATCCTGAATTGCACTGACGTTTTATCGGTGATAATTCCGGAATAGCCACCCATGGCATCAATTTCACGCACGATTTGCCCTTTAGCCACCCCGCCCATTGCAGGATTACAGCTCATCTGCGCAATCACACCCATATTCATTGTAATAAGCAATACGGACGAACCCAGATTGGCAGCCGCAGCCGCAGCCTCACAGCCAGCGTGGCCGGCGCCTACTACTATAACATTATATTTTTTAAACATTGTAATCCTCCATGTTCCACGTGGAACGTTGCGATTGCCCAACAAGCCGCAATCTTTAATGCTAAATTATACACTACCAGCCAATGTTCCACGTGGAACATTGTGATTTTCCCTGGCAAGGCGATGAATTATAACGCAAAACTATTCATTACTAGCCGATGTTCCACGTGGAACATTAAATAATGATAATAAAGCTACAAACGCCCAAACACCCTCTAGTATAATAAATGGGTAAAACTGAATTAAATAAGACGAATAACAACAAATAGAAGCTCCTATAAAGTTAAAAAGACTATAAACCTTGCTTTGCGCAGGCAATTTCTTATATAAATTAAGCAAAAACGCAATCAATAAAATGATAACACCAATAGAAGCTAAGATGTCCGACGTGCTCATTGTGCCTCTTTTAATTCTGTTAATTCAATCCATCGCATGCTTTTTTCGTCCAGTTTGCTATTAAGCAGCTTAATTTGATCCAATATCTCGTTGAGCTTGCCTGGATCAATGCCCGCTACGTTTAACTTATCTGTCTTTTCTTTTAGCTGGTTTTCAATTTGGGCTATTTCGCTTTCAATGGTTTCAAGCTCTTTGGTCTCTTTAAAGCTCAACTTGCTTTTTTTTGGTTGCTGAGCTATCGGCGTTTCGGTAGCTGTGCCTCGTTTAACTTGCTGTTTGTTTTCTTCCTGTTCTAGCCGGTATGAGGAATAATTGCCATTGTATATTCTTACATGGCCGTCCTCTTCCATAATAAATAGCTGATCGGTTAACTTATCTAATAAATACCTATCGTGCGATACCATCATCAAAACGCCGGAATAGTTGGTAAGAAATTCCTCCAGTACATTTAAAGTATCAATATCCAGGTCGTTTGTTGGCTCATCCATGATCAGAAAATTAGGATTCTTCATCAATATGCTCATCAATTGAAGCCTCTTCTTCTCGCCACCGCTCAATTTGGAGATAAAGCCATATTGTTTAGCCGGGGGAAACAGAAACAAGGTAAGCAGGGCAGAGGCAGAAATTAGTTTCCCGTCAGCCATTGTGATAAACTCAGCTACATTTTTTACAATATCAATTACCCTTTCGTCCTCTTTAAAAACAATGCCCGACTGGTGAAAATACCCGATAACCGTAGTTTCTCCCTTATCAATTATGCCTTTGTCAGGTGTCAACGTGCCTGTTATCAGGTTCAATAGGGTCGACTTTCCACTTCCGTTCTTCCCGGCAAGGCCAATTCTGTCGCCTTTTTTAAATATATAGCTAAAGTTATTAATGAACGTTTTTTCGTTAAACGATTTATAAAGATGGTTCATCTCCATAATTTTGTTTCCCTGGCGCGCGGTTTTTACGCTTAATTCTACTTTTTGCTTAGCGCCGCCGTTTTTGGTCTTTTCTTCCAGGTCATAAAAAGCATCAATTCTTGCTTTTGATTTGGTGCCCCGGGCTTGTGGTTGGCGGCGCATCCATTCGAGTTCTTTCCGTAGCAAGTTGGAGTTTTTTTGAAAGGAAGCCTCGTCCGCACTCTCACGTTCGGCTTTTTTCTCTAAATAATAGCCGTAATTGCCAACGTACGGAATGATTTTTCCTTTATCTATCTCTAATATCTCATTACACACATTATCTAAAAAATATCTGTCGTGTGTAACCATCAGGATGGTTTTTGACCCATCTGTCAGTAGCTTTTCAAGCCATTCAATGGTGTCAATGTCCAAATGGTTGGTTGGCTCATCCAAAATATAAATATCGGGATCTTCGATCAGTAGCTTTGCAAGGGCAAGTCGTTTTTTTTGACCGCCAGATAAGGTATTTATGCTTTGATTAAGATGATGGATATCCAGCCGGCCCAATATGGTTTTAATTTTATATTCATATTCCCAGGCATCAACATTTCCCATTTCTTCCATTACCTGTTCAATGGCTTTTGAGTTTTCCGGATCATTTTCTAATAATTCTTCATATTTCCTGATTAACTGCTGCTGCACGTCATCCGCATGAAAAATATAGTCGCTGATGGTTTTTGCATCTTTAAAGTTGGGGTCCTGTTCCAAATAGCCAAGGTTAAGGTCGCGCATTTGCGCTACTTTCCCTTCGGTAGGCTTTAAACTTCCGGCAAGCAGTTTTAGTAATGTAGATTTACCGGCACCGTTGATGCCTACGAGCGCAACCCTGCGACCGCGATTGATTCCGATGGATACATTTTTAAATAACCAATGGTCATGAAATGAATGGCCGAGATTTTCGGCAGATATATAAGTGCTCACGATAGTTGTTTTATTTTATCAGATTCGTATATAAATACGCCTTCTTTTTTTTGTATAGATTGTTTATACATAGCCTGAGCTACGGTTGTTGCAGCTATGCTGCGGTATTTTTTTAACGGGCCCAATAATAATGGATC
>JAQNCM010000487.1 GCA_029237615.1 Mucilaginibacter sp. | reverse complement strand
CCGGCGGGCCAGGAGAGGGTGACGGTGCGGGACTCTCCGGGCAGCAGCCAGAGATAGTTGTCGCCGTACAGGGTCGGCAGGACCCGGGCGCCGGTCTTGTCGTCCAGCAGGGAGAGCCGGACCATGGCGGCGACGGCCGAGCCGCGGTTGCGGATCGTGGCGGTCAGCTCCTCCCGGCCGCCGGAGCGGGTGACCCGGCCGGCGGACGCGGACAGGGTGACCCGCTCGGCCGTGTTGAGTGCCTTCATGGCGTCGGGGGCGCGGTAGCGCCAGTACGTGTTCCTGGACAGGGTCCGGCCGGCGCCGTCCTCAAGGGTCAGCCGGAGCAGGTGCAGGTCCGGTAGATCGCCCGTCCAGTCGGCGGTGAACGCTTGCGTCGTGCTCGACGACGCGACGTCGATCGTCGTGCGCCGGGTGGGACCGAGCTGCTTGCCGTTCAGGTCGTACGTCGCGGCGGTGACGGTGACACCCTTGAGCTGCTGCGGGGTGTGGTTGACCGCGATGACCTGCCAATTCACCGGATCGGCCTGGACGTGCAGCGCCTCGCACGCTTTGCGGGCGCCGTAGTAGGTGCCGTTGACGTCGAAGTCGTAGTCATAGGTCTGCCAGACCGTGCTGTGCCAGGCGGGGTGCGACATCCACAGCATCAGGCCACTGGCGTCGTTCCACAGGTTGGCGTTCCACGCCTCGAACATGGCGCGGGTGTTCTCGTAGTTGACGAACTGTGCCTTGACGGCGAAGTCGTCAAGTCCTGTGGCGGTGTCGAGGCGGCCTTCGATGGCGGCCTTGTAGTTCTGCGGCGCCTGGTTTCCGTGTTCGCTCCAGTCGTGGTAATACCAGGACCCGCCGATCGGCCACTCCGGCTAGTCACCGACGAGGTTGCGCACGCTTGCGGCGGTGGAGACCACCGGCATGCCGATCTCGGTGTGGAAGCCGAAGCCGTGGCTTCCGTACGAGGAGGGGTCGAAATACCTTTCCGGCTCGACCCAGTTGTAGGGGCCGCCGCCGCTGATGATCCCGCCGGCGGAGTTGTTCTGGTACAGGATGCCGGGCGCCTGGGACTGCACCGCGTCGCGCATGCCGTCGTCGATCGCCTGCGGCGGGTTGCCCTCGTTGGCGCCGCACCACACCACCACGCTCGGGTGTATGCGGTAGCGCAGCACGGTGTCGCGGGCGATCGCGTTGTACGCGTCGTGGTCCGGCGGGTCCATGCCCCACGCGTTGGGGAAATCGTTCCAGATCAGCAGTCCGTGCTCGTCGCACTTGGCGAAGAACTCCTCCCGATTGCTGGAGGCCACCCAGTTGCGGATCATGGTGAAGTTCATGTCGCGGTGCATGCGTATCGCCGTGTCCATGCGCTCGGCGGGCATCCGGCGCAGGAGCTCGTCCCAGCCCCAGTTGCCGCCGCGCGCCAGGACCCGAACCCCGTTGACGCTGATCTTCAATGGCTCCGGGTTATTGCTCACGGACTTCACATCCGTGAACTGCTGCCCGTCGTCGGACACCTGGATCACATAGGTCTTGGGATACGCCTGCTCCCACAGGACCGCCACCTGGTCGAACGACTGCGGCGCGCCGAGGTCCACCTGGATCCACTGGTCGTCCATGTACTGCGAGGACCAGCGCGTGTTGGCATTGCCGTCCGTCGCGTTCGCCGCCGGGTTGGAGGGGTCCTCAGTGGACGCACTGACCTGCTGGTGCAGCGCGAGGTCCGTCCCGGGCGTCGAGCTGTCGACGACCGACAGCGTCCACAGCGAGTTGCCCCAGCTGCTGTTGCGCAAGCCGCAGCTGATCCGTACGTACCGGGCGGTCGTCGCGGGGAAGGACTCGACGCGCAGGCTGGCGTCGCCGCCGTTGAAAGGCAGCGGCACAGCGGTGTTGTCGACAGCCTTGGCATCGGTCCAGGCGGTGCCGTCGGCGGATATCTGCACCACGTACGTCTGGGCGTAGGCCTGCTCCCAGGTGAGGTCGACGCCGTCGAAGGACTGGACGGAACCCAGGTCGACCTGGATCCACTGATCGTCCGCGTAGGCGGAGGTCCAGCGAGTCTTCGGGTCGCCGTCGGTGACATCGCCGGGCTGAGAGTTGTCCGCCACCGTCGACGAGGTGGCCTGGGCGTGCAGGGCCAGGTCGGTTCCGGGACGGGCACTGTCGACCACCGCGAGCGTCCACAGCGAGAATCCCCAACCGGTGGCCCTGGTCAGGCACTTGACCCGCACGTACTGTGCCTGCTGCCGGCCGAGGCCGACGGATTGGGTGTACGCGTCGGTACTGTTGGTGAACGGCAGCGGGATCTTGTAGTCGTAGCCGAACTCGCGGATGCCGAACCGGGTGGTCCGCCGGTCGCTGGTGCTGCCGTCCACCGTCGCGGTGACCTCCAGGTCGTGCAGGGCGGCGTCGCCGTAGCCGTTGGGCCACCACAGCTTCGGGTTGCGCAGTATCAGCGCCGCGTACGCGTCCGGGGCGAAGGTGACATCGACGCTCTGGCCGGCCGGGACGGTGACGGTCTGCGTGACCCGCACCGTGTCGAACGCGGCGGTGACGGTGACCTTGTGGTCGGCGGTATCCGCGTTGCGCACCGGCACCACGAGGGTCAGTTCGGCAGTGCCGGTGTCCGGCAGGTTCGGCAGCTTGGTGTCCACCCGGAGGTCACCGATCACCGCGTGGCCGGTGGAGCGCAGCCGGACGTGGTTCCAGATGCCGGCCGCCCGGTCGCGGACCGCGGGCATCCAGTCCCAGCCGGAAGAGGCCAGATACGTCGGGGAGTTCAGGTTCATCTGCCCGGCCCCGGCATCCACCCAGGACGCACCGGCCGGACCCTTGTCGCCGGGACTGCCCGGAACAGGCATCGGGGTGATCTTCACCGCGAGGGCCTGCCTGCCGCCGGCGAGCAGCCCGGTGATGTCGTGGGCCGAGCGGGCGAAGGGATAGGTCATCCCGCCGACCCGCGTGCCGTTGAGCCAGATGTCGGCCTGGTGGTTGATGCCGTCGAACTCCAGCCAGATGTAGCGGCCGGGGCCGGTGACGAGGCTGTCCGGGAGTTCGAAGTCCCGCTTGTACCACCAGGAGTGGCGCGACAGCGCCTCGGGAACGTGCAGGTTGTTGAGGCCGGCCACCGGGTCGGGCAGCTTGCCCTGGTCGACCAGGGAGGCGAGAACCGTACCGGGGACCGTGGCGGGCAGCCAGGTGCTGGTGTCCACGGTCGGCTTCGACAGGTCGGCGCCCTCACCGCCCGCCCAGTCGTCCATGGTCAGCGTCCAGCCGGACTCCAGCGGGACCGTCCCATCGGCCCCGGTCTTCAGCGCCAGCGCCACTGAGGTGTGCTTGCCCCAGTCCGTCCAGCCGGTCACTTCGGGCCGGTGGCCCGGCGCGATCCCGTAGATCTCGAAGCCATTGAGACCCAGCGGGTTCGAGGTGGACCGCTTCCGGACCGTCAGCCGCACCCAGCGGGCGGCCACCGGCTGGTCCAGGGCGATGTCCACCAGGCCGCCCGTGCCGGCCGTGGTCCGGTGCACGCTGGTCCACGAGGCACGGTCGCGGGACGTCTCCACCACGAACTCGGTGGCGTAACTCGACAGGATCTCCTGGCCGGTGGTCCCGTCGGACCAGTTGCCGGTGGCCGCCGGGAT
>JAQNCM010000559.1 GCA_029237615.1 Mucilaginibacter sp. | reverse complement strand
GCTGGGCGCGAGTGAACAGGCGCCTCGACCAACCGAGATCGAGCACTTCACCTTTGCCACCGAGCACCATCGGGATGGTGTGCGCATCGGCAGCGAGGCGCCGCGCGGTTTCGGCTGAGATCGGTTGCTCGATTCCGTCGATGTGTGCCTCGCCGAGGCCGCCGAGCAGGGATTCGAGGCTCATGCGCACCACGATCGTGGCGGCGGTGGTCGGAACTTCGGTGTTCGAGCAGACATTCGCGTGGCGAGCCAGCTGGACGATCGCGTCGGCGCCGATCTGCGCGAGGGTTCGCGGATCGGCCAGTTGCTCGTGATCATGCGCGCACCCGTCGGCAGAACCCTCGAATCGCGGGGCACGCAGAGCCTCGCCGACTCTGGCGCCGATTGCCGCGTCGAGATACGCGGCCCCAAGCGGATCGAGGTCGATTCGGTAGCGTTTCATGCCGTTGGCGAGAATCGTGCGGCGCAAGGACACTCGCTCGGCGAGCTCCGCCTCCCGCGGTTCGATGCCGTCTTCGTCGAGAGCGTCGCGCCAACGAGCGGCGAGCCTGCGCACCGAATCGGCCGGGTTCTCGAGCGCGAACGCGACACGCCGACGCTCGGCCTCGTCGAGGTGGTCGGGCTCGGCGCGAGGCGCCGCCTGCTCGAGGGCTGACACGATGAGATTCGCGGAGTCGATGGGTATCGCGCCCGCATCGACGACGCACGCCAACGCCGGATACGGTGCCGCCAATGGTTCGCCGATGAGACTCGTGCGAGCAGCTGTCGCTTCACCCACCCGACAGAGTCGCCCGGCCTCCGCAGCGGTAATGAGGCCGATATCGGCCACCAGGGCGACCGGAGTTCCACTACCACTGCGCACAGCGAGCCCATCAGGACCGAGCGATGACCGAGATCGATGCACGATCTCTCCGGCAAGCCGGCAAAGTTCGGCGTCGACCTGATGCCTGCATTCGAATGCCGCCTCGAGTGCCTCGCGGAGCTGCGAGTCGGACAACCCGCCGAGCACGAGACGCTCGTCGGCGACCGTAGCCGGAGCATCCGCTTCACGCTCGGATGCAAGCGTTTCAGTCATGCGGTTCATGCGTACAGACTGTCAGCAACCACCGACATTCGACCGCACAAGGTACCTCTGACCAGCACTTCCTCTGAATAGCCGCCCCTGGAAGGGCACTGTGGAGGAGAGGAGGCCGGAGAATCGAAGGGAGCAGAAAGGACGGGCGGCAGATTTCACCAACTCCACAACGGCACCCCCACAATGGGCGATACCCGACAGCGCCTCACTGAGCGCAAGATAGGGCAGAGGCTGCCGCCCGAGCAGCCACGTTCGGGGGAACCCAGTCATGCCTGCAGGACATTCAGCGGCGAATCAGGCCGCACAGTACAGATTCGAAGCCGAGCAGGCGGAGTACGTCGCTCGAACCGCACGCGAGATGCACCGTTGCTATTCCGCGGCCGCTGCCACAGAAGCGAGACTGGGACGCCTATTCGAGCCGCTTGTCGAACAGGGCTACCACGTGCTCGCCGATCGGATTTGGCCAAACTCGGCGAGGGCCCTGGTCGACTTCGTGCTCGTTGGTCCCGCTGGCGTATTCATCGTTGACGCCAAGTCATGGGCGGACATCCACGTGGAATCGGATCGTGTATTCCAGGGGCAGGATGACGTCACGGAGCGTTTCGACGCCATCGGGACGCTCGCAGCCCCGACGGAGGCGGCGCTCGCGGAGATCGGACTCCCCGCCGGCGAGGTGAGGGTGGCCGCGGTCTTCATGAACAAACGAGGCATTCGCGGGCGCACCGGCGTCGTCGACCTTCTCAGCGAAGACCGCGCGGTGGAGTATCTGCTCGGTCGGGGCAACAGGTTGACTCCTGATCAGATCGAGGCGGCGCTTCGCGCGACCGAGATCCTGTTTCCGCCATACGCAACGCGCGACCAGCCACCGTTCGAGTTGACCCTCGTGAATCCGGTGATCCCTATCACGCGTCAGGAAGCCCTGATCTCGCTCGAGGAGATCGAGAAGGCACTGCTCGCGAACGTTCTTGCACAGCCCATCGAAGAATGGATGGCGTTCCTGCATCCGGACCAGGCCTGCCTGGTCCGCCGTTCGTTCAATGGACCCTCGCGCATCCGCGGAGCCGCGGGAACGGGTAAGACCGTCGTCGGACTGCATCGCGCCGCATACCTTGCGCGGACGCGACCCGGCACCGTGCTCGTCACCACCTTCGTGAGAACACTTCCCGCCGTGCTGTCTTCCCTGCTAGAGCGGATGGCGCCCGAGGTCGCCGAGCGAGTGGAATTCCAGAGCGTGCACAGCTTCGCCCTGGGAGTGCTCAACGCTCGCGGTGTGCGGAACACACTCGACTCGCGAGTGGCCGACCGGGTCTTCGAGAAAGTCTGGCGAGCGCTCGGCCGGGACGGCGAGTTGGGGCGCATCGATCCCACCATGGACTACTGGAAAGACGAGGTCATCAGCGTCATCAAGGGACGCGGGCTTCTGCGATTCGAGGAATATGGATCGCTCGCCCGCCTCGGACGACGACGCCCGCTCACCGCAGAGAACCGGCATGCCGTGTGGGAGCTCTACACGGCCTACGACGCGGGCCTGCGCGCGGCAGACGTGCACGACTTCGCCGACGTCATCCTGCTCG
>JAQNCM010000523.1 GCA_029237615.1 Mucilaginibacter sp. | reverse complement strand
GAGCCGCGGCTGGGCGACGCCTATCGCCGCTCGGCGTTCCGAAATCGGCGCACGGGGAGTCCGCGATGAGGACCCTCGCGCCGCTCCTGTCCGTGATGGCGCTGCTGGCGGCCGCTGGTTCGGCCGCCGCGGTGACGCCGCACCCCAGCGCCGGCGACCCGCGGATCGGCGAGGTCTATTACGACCCTGACCAGGTGGTCGAACTGCGCGGCGTGCTGGGCTACCAGATGTCGGTCGCCTTCGATCCCCTGGAGCGGATCGAGAACGTGGCGATCGGGGACTCACTGGATTGGCAGGTGACGCCAAATCGGCGCGCCAACCTGCTGTTCCTGAAGCCCATGGGCCGGCGGCCGGCCACCAACATGACGGTGATCACAAACCTGCGCCGCTACGACTTCCGGCTCAGCGTTGGGACGGCGCGCTCGCGGCGAAAGACCGCGGTCGTCTACAGCCTGCGCTTCGTCTATCCGCCGCCGGCCGTGCCCATCGTGGCGGTGGTCGCGCCGCCAGTTCCGGCGCCGCCCCGCGACGCCAACCACGCCTACAGCTACCAGGGTTCGTCCCATACCCTGCCCGAGCGGGTGTTCGACGATGGCCACGCCACCTATTTCGCCTTCCGCGAGGACGCCGACTATCCGGCGATCTTCTCGGTCGATCCGGACGGCGGTGAGGCGGCGGTGAACAGCGCCGTCCGCGACGGTTATGTGGTGGTCGACACCGTGGCCCGCGGCTTCGTCCTGCGGCGGGGCAGCGAGGTCACCCGGCTGTTCAACGACGGATTCCAGGAGCCGCAGCCCGGGCCGCTCAGCCCCAAGCTCCGTCCCAAGACCGGTTGGTTTCACCGATGACGCAACCTCCGCCCTTCGAGCCTGAAAGCCCGGTGTTCGACCGCCTCGACCGCTCGCGTCCCCGCGTCGTGCAGCCGAGCTCGCCCTGGACGGTGGTCCTCGGCCTGGGCGGCGCGGTGCTGGTGGGCCTGGCGGCCTTCGGCTCCCTCAGCCACGCCCGTCAGGCGCACGCCCAGGTCGCCACGCCCGTTCCCGCCGTCCGACGCCAATATGCCGCCGCCACGACCATGCCGCCGGCGCCCCCCGCGCCCATGGCCGAGTCCATGGCCCTGCCGCCCGCGCCGATGGGCGCGGCCGAGCCGCCGCCCGACCTGGAAACGCCCCGGTTGCACGCGCCAGCCGTGGTGGTCGAGCTCGGCGACGGCGGCCCGCCCGCCACGCCCCTTGCGGCCCGGCCGGCGATGTCGGGAGCCGCCGCACCCCCGCCCGAAGACGCGCGGCTTAGCGCCGAGGAGCGTTTCGCCGCCCGGGTGACCTCCACCGGCATCGACACGGCCCACGCAACCCGCCTTCGCGACCTGGCGCGCACCGCGCCGCAGGGCACGGTGATCGCCGCGGTGCTGGAGACGGCGATCAACTCCGACCTCCCGGGCTCGGTGAGGGCCGTGATCAGCCGCGACGTCCGGGGCTTCGATGGCCGCGAGGTGCTCATCCCGCGCGGCTCCAAGCTCATCGGCCAGTACAAGAGCGCCGTGGCCGTGGGCCAGACCCGGGCCTTCGTCATCTGGTCGCGGATCCTCACCCCGCAGGGCGTCTCCATCGCCGTGGACTCCCCCGCTACGGACCGGCTGGGCCGCGGCGGCCTGGACGGGGAGACCGACACCCACTTCTTCCGCCGGTTCGGGGCCTCGATCCTGCTGTCGGTGATGTCGATCGGCCTCGACGCTGCGGCGAGCCACAGCAGCGGCAACACCTTCGTGATCGCCTCGCCCGTGCAGGCCAACCGCATCGCGGAGATCGCGCTGCAGAAGCAGATCGACATCCCCGCCACGATCAAGGTGGCGCAGGGCACGCCGCTGCAGGTGTTCGTGTCGCGCGACCTGGACTTCTCCGGCGTGGCGCCCTGACCGCCGTGACCGCGGGCGTCTACCTCGAATCCTATCTGGCGCCGCTGGCCGACTGGCTGTCGCGGGGCGACGTCACCGATCTGCTGATCAACCGTTCGGGCGAGGTCTGGATCGAGACCACCGAAGGGCGCACCGTGTGCGAGCCGGCGCCGGCGCTGACCGAGACCGCGCTCTCGCGCCTCGCCCGGCAGATCGCCGCGGCCAGCCACCAGGGCGTCAACCGCGAGCAGCCGCTGCTGTCAGCGACCCTGCCGGACGGCGCCCGCGTCCAGATCGTCGGGCCGCCGGCGACCCGCGGCGGCCTGGTGATGGCGGTCCGCAAGCACGTGATCTCGGATCTGTCGGTCGACGACCTCATGGCTGCCGGCCTGTTCGCCGAGCCCAGCCCCCACGCGCTCAGCGCCTCGGCGCGCGACGCCGAACTGTGGACTCTGCTGGACGCCGGGAAGACCGCTGAATTCCTGAAAGCCGCCGTGCTTTGCCGCAAGACAATCGTGATCTCTGGCGGCACGTCGAGCGGCAAGACCACCCTGCTCAACGCCCTGGTGAAGGAGATCGACCGCGAGGAACGGCTGGTGGTCATCGAGGACGCGGCCGAGGTGCGGCTCGACCACCCCAACGCCGTGGGCCTCATCGCCGTTCGGGGCGAGCTGGGGGAGGCCCGGGTCGACGCTGACGACTTGGTGGCTGCGGCGCTGCGCCTGCGGCCGGACCGCATCCTGTTGGGCGAGCTGCGGGGGCGGGAGGCCTTCGCCTTCCTGCGGGCCGTCAACAGCGGCCATCCGGGCTCACTGACCACCGTCCACGCCGACAATCCCTCGGCCGCGCTGGACCAGATCGCGCTCCTGGCCCTGACCTCGGGCCTCGACCTCGATTTCAGCAAGATCCAGACCTACGTCGGCCAGGTGGTGGACGTGGTGGTCCAGCTGGAGCGCGTCGCAGGCCGCCGCCGGGTGAGTGAAATCCAGTTCCGCGCGCCTCGCCCGTAGGAGCCGCGGTCCCCGCTGCGGTCGTCTGACGCAGCTTTATCAAGCTTACGTGAGCAAAGCCTTCACCTTGACAGCCTAGTGTGCTGGCTAGCTTAGCTGTTACGGCTGTTGAGTTTGGTCTGACGCCGCCCTGACGCCTTCGGTCCTTGGCTTCTACCAGAGTGGCGTCGACGGCTAACGTGAACCTGTCGCTGGGGAGGGGACATGGCCGAACAACGCGGATCTACGACCACCCAGGCGGTGGTCGCCACCGCCGCCGTGGGCGCTGCCCTCGCGGCCGCTGCTGTTATAGCCCCGAAGCTGGGCGGCGCGCTCTCCGGGGCGGCGGCGACCGATGCGCGGTCCGCTGCGGCGGCCTTCCTCAATCGCGCGACCTTTGGGGCCACCGACGCCTCCGTGCAGGCGCTGACCGCGACCACGCAGGCCGCCTGGCTGCAAATCCAGGCGACGGCTGCGCCGACGCCGGGCGGCGCGCCGGGTTATTGGGCGACGACACCGAGCTTCCACCTCGACTGGGTGACGCGCCGCCAGGCCGATTTCGACGCGGCCTACAAGACGGCGCTGGCGGCGGCCGGCGCCGATCCCGTGGCGCAGAAGAAGGTGAACCACCGCCGCGTCGACCGCACCCAGTTCCAGGAAAGCTTCTGGGCCCGCGCCGTGACCGGCGACGACCAGCTGCGCCACCGCATGGCGCTCGCGTTGTCCGAGATCTTCGTGGTCTCGCTGCAGGCCTCGACCATCACCCCCCGGATCGCGGCCTCGTGGTACGACATGCTGAGCGCCCGGGCGCTGGGCAACTATCAGGACCTCTTGAAGGCGGTGACGCTGCATCCCGCCATGGGGCTCTACCTCAACATCATCGGCAACACCCAGGCCGACAAGGATGCGGCGCGGCATCCGGACGAGAACTACGCCCGCGAGATCATGCAGTTGATGTCCGTCGGCCAGGTGGAACTGAACCCCGACGGCTCGACCAAGACCGACGCCAGCGGCGCGCCGATCCCGACCTACGGCCATAACGACATCGCCGAGCTCGCCAAGGTGTTCACCGGTTGGGGTTGGTACGCCAAGACGCCGAACTCGGGGACCTACGCCCGGCAGCCGGGTGACGGCGCCGACGCCGCCGCGCCGGACGTGCAGAACCTTATCGCCTACCCGGCCTACCACTCGCAGCAGTCGAAGCGGTTCCTGGGGGCCACCGTCGCGGCCTACACCGGCGCCGCGCCGACCACCCAGGCCGGCGCGAACGCGCTGCGCACCTACCAGACCCAGAGCCTGGACACGGCGCTCGGCGTGATCGCCGCCCACCCCAATGTTGGCCCGTTCATCGGCCGGCGGCTGATCCAGCGCTTCGTGACCAGTAACCCGAGCCGCGCCTACGTGAAGCGGGTCGCGGCCGTGTTCAACGGGGATGCGAAGACCCCGGCCTCGCGCGGCGACCTGCTGGCGACCCTGAAGGCCGTGCTCACTGATCCCGAAGCCCTGGATCAGGCCGGCGCGCTCGCCTCGCCGACCTCCGGCAAGCTCCGCGAGCCGATCATCCGCATGACCCACTGGCTGCGGGCGTGCGAGGCGCTCTCCAAGACCACGGCCACCGCGCCGAGCGGCAACTTCGTGCAGTTCACCGACTTCGTCGACCCCACCCAGCTCGCCCAGGCGCCCCTCGAGGCGCCGACGGTGTTCAATTTCTGGGATCCGGACTTCACCGCGACGGGCTCGACCATATCCAAGGCGGGGCTGGTGGCGCCTGAGTTCCAGGGCGTGGATGTGCTGACGGTCGCCAGCTACGTCAACCTGATGGCCCAGGTCGTCCAGCAGAAGGGCTGGCCCGGCGGCGACGTCACCGTCAGCTACGCCAAGGAGATGGCGGCCCTCCAGCCGTCCCTGGCTGGCGCCCCGGACAAGGCGCCCGTGCCGGCCGGCCCGGACCTGGACCAGAACCTGATCGACCGGATCAACCTGCTGTTCTTCGGCGGAACGATGAGCCCGATGCTTTCGGGACGGCTCGTCCGCGTACTCGCCAACACCAAGTCCACCGCCAAGGCTCCGACCGCCGCCCAGCTCGCGGCGGTCCGGCTCGACAAGGTGCGCAACGCGCTGATCCTGACGATGACCGCGCCCGAATACCTGGTGCAGAGGTAGGAGCCCGCGATGTCGATCCACGCACCTTCGCGACGTCAGCTCCTGGCCGGCCTGGCCTATGGCGCCGCCGCGCCGCTGGCGCTCAACCTCAGCGCCATCGGCCACGCCGCGGCGCTGGCCGCGGGCTCCTCGGCGCCCTACCGCGCCCTGGTCTGCATCTTCCTGCAGGGGGGCAACGACGCCAACAACCTGCTCCTGGCCACCGACCCCGGCAGCTTCAATCAATACTGGGCCGCCCGGACCTCGGGGACCGACCCCATCGCCCTGATGCCGCCCGGCACGGCGCCTGTGGCCATCGGCCAGGCCTCGCCGCTCACCAAGCGGACGATCAGCACGACGGATATGCCCGAGCACTGGGGCGGGGTGCTGCCGATCACGCCGGCCACGGCGCAGCTGGTGCCGGCGGCCAATAAGACCACCGCGGCCGACCAGACCCGCACCTTTGCCTTGCACCCGATGCTGAAGGGGACGCAGACGCTGTTTGCGGCCGGACGGCTGGCCGCCATCGCCAATGTCGGCACCCTGCTCGCGCCGCTGACCAAGGCGCAGTACCAGAGCGCCGCCTCGGCCGCCCTGGTGCCCCAGCGGCTGTTCTCCCACGCCGACCAGCAGTCGGCCTGGCAGTCGGGCCATGTGGACGGCTCTGCGACGGGATGGGGCGGGCTGATGTCCGACACTTTCCACGCCTCGGGCCCGGGCGGCGACTTCACCGCCATCACCACGGCGGGCAACACCGCGTTCCTCTCCGGCGTCACCTCGCGCTCGTTCCGCGTGAACTTCACCGCCAACCACGCTTCGGCCCAGACCATCGGCCTCGTGGCGACCAAGGGGCGCTACAACGAGAGCGACATCTTCCTGGATGAGCTGCGCGCGAACCTGCAGGAGGCCTCGCTCGGCTTCACCCAGTCCAGCGACATGGTCCAGGACTACGCCACCGCCGTGAAACGCTCGATCGCCAGCTCGGTGGTGTTCGACACCGCGCTCGCCGCGGTCGGCGGACCCTATGCCCAGACGCCGCTGCCGCCGGTGTTCACCAATCCGATCACCGGGCGGGCGATGAACAATCCCCTGGCCGACCAGCTGGAGGCCGTGGCGCAGACGGCGGCCGCCCATGCCGCGCTGGGCGTCAGCCGGCAGGTGTTCTTCGTGCAGCTGGGCGGCTTCGACACCCACGACGGGGAAAACCCCCGCCAGGGCCTGCTGATGGCCCAGATCGACCACGCGCTGAGCTATTTCGACCAGGCGCTGACCCAGATCGGCCTGGCCGACCAGGTGACCGCCTTCACGGCTTCGGACTTCAACCGCACCTTCGTCACCAACGGCGACGGGACCGACCATGCCTGGGGGGGGCACCATCTGGTGATGGGCGCGGCGGTGCGCGGCGGCGACATCTATGGGGCCTATCCGACGCTGGGCGTGGATCGCGCGGCCAGTAGTGGAAATCCCGCCTTCGCCAATCCGGACGCGGTGGGCAACGCCCTGATCCCCACCACCTCGGTGGAGACCTATCTCGCCACCATGGCCACCTGGCTGGGCGTGCCGGCCGCGCAGATGCCGGCCGTGTTCCCGCGACTGTCGTTCTTCCCGAAGGCCGACCTCGGCTTCATGCGCGGCTAGTCAAGGTGGGGCCCCACGCTTCGGGCCACAGGCAGGCGCGTCGCCGCCAACGCGGCCGCACCGTAGAGCAGATCGTTGGCCTCGCGGCTGAGGCCGCCCGGCCCGTTGTCCACGTCGAGCAAAATGGCGTCCCAGGCCGCTCGCGATTCGCCGATCACCTCGGCCACATCAGCCTCGCGCACCCGGACGCGAGGATCGTCCAGGCTGCCGGCGAACAACTCCGCCAGCGGACCGCCGGCCCAGGCGACACCCGCCGGGATGAGTTCGGCCACCACGACTTCCGCTTGCGGCGGCAGAGCGGCCAGCGCCGCGCGCAAGGTGAACCCCATCCCGAGCCCGCCGATCAGGATCTTCGGCTTCGCTGGCGCGTCGCTCAGCGGTCTTAGGCGGCTTCGTCTACAGCGCGACCAGCGCCTGATCCGCGTTGGGGTCCGGCGGGCGGTGGTTTCAGCCAGCCCCAGCGCTGGGCATCGCGCCAAGGCGCGTCGGCGTAGACCTCAGGGGACGTGTCCTTCTCTGTCAAACGGCGCGCAAAGTGAGCCCTCTGGCGCAGGCGTTGGCAGTCGCCCGGCGGCGTCGCGCGGAGCCCTTGCGAAGCGCAGCGCGAAGCCGACCGGCGCACCCCTCACGTTGGGTTTGGGATCGGCTCTTCAGCCGCCAGCTGTCGTTGCCGGTCTCGACCATCCCAGCGAGAGCCGGGATGATAGACTGAGGAATCAGGCCGCCTGCCGCTGCTGTTCGA
>JAQNCM010000166.1 GCA_029237615.1 Mucilaginibacter sp. | reverse complement strand
GAAGCAGGACAAAGATATGTGATAAGCCCATGGCTGGATGAGAAATTGCGTACAGATATGGACGGGTTAAAACGTTTTATGGAGCAGTTTAACAAATGCGGCGAGTTATGTAAGGCACATGGAATGAAATTCGGTTACCACAACCACAACTTTGAATTCAGTACAATGGTGGGTGATCAAAATTTATATGAATTTATCCTTAAAAATACCGATCCAAACTTAGTTGCACAGCAAATGGATATAGGCAACATGCTGGGTGCAGGCGGTGTTGCAATCGACCTGTTAAAAAAATACCCGGGCCGTTTTGAGTTAATGCATGTAAAGGATGAGATAAAGAGCGATAGTGGCGGAGGAATGGACGGATATGACAGTACCATCCTTGGACAAGGTGTAATGCCAACAAAAGAGATATTAAAAGAAGCCAGAAAAATCGGCGGAACCTCCCAATTTATTATTGAGCAGGAATCATACCAGGGCAAGGACCCATTTGATTGTGTAAAAATTGATTTACAAATCATGAAAAAGTGGGGATATTAATAGTATTAGTTTAACTTACACCCACCAATTATCCGGCCCCTATCGGTATATTCAGCGTTTTGTCTCGTATTTTTTTGTCGTAAATAATAAATGTTAATTGTACATGATTTTTTCTAAAGCAAATTTAACTATATGAACAGGCGCACGGTATTGAAAAATCTGGCTTTGGTGGTAGGTGGTGCTGTGTTATTACCTTCATGCCTGCATAAGGATGGTACTTCTTATGTACAGCTTAAACATATTAACCTGGATGCTGATCAGCAAAAGCTAATAGCTGACATTGCCGAAACCATCATCCCGAAAACAAATACACCGGGAGCAAAGGATCTTAACCTGCCGGCGTTTGTGTTAAAAATGATAGATGACTGCTATACTAAAAAAGATCAGCAGGCATTTTTAGTGGGGTTGGGTGCTTTTAATGATACGGTTAAAAAGAAGTACAATAGCTCATTTGCTGATTTAAGTGTAAAGGACCGCGAAGAGATGTTGAATACCATAGATAAAAGTAATAAGCCAACCGTTGACCCTAAAAAGAGCATTAAACCTGTCGGGGATTCGCAGAAGAGCCTGGATGCTCCAAAAAAGAAGCAGGAAATTCCACCTTTGAACCTCTTTTACGGAACCATAAAGCAACAAACTATATTCGGATACACCAACTCGCAATATTTTATGACCAAACAAATTGTTTATGAACTGGTGCCCGGCAGATATATCGTGCACTACCCGGTTAAAAATCTTAAGGCGGTATAACATGGCAAACTTAAATATCGACAGCGTTAAAGAGCGCACATTTGATGCAATAGTAATAGGTTCTGGAATGAGCGGTGGCTGGGCTGCAAAGGAGTTTACGGGCAAAGGTTATAAAACCCTGATGCTGGAACGTGGCCGTGACGTAAAGCATATAAAGGATTATCCTACCACTAACATGTATCCATGGGAGTTTGAACACCGAGGCGTTGTGCCGATGGATGTACAGGAAGCAAACCCCATCATTAACCGCTGTTATGCCTTTCGGGAAGATGCTGAACATTTTTTTGTGAAAGATCACGAACATCCATATGTACAGGAAAAGCCTTTCGATTGGATCCGCGGCTACCAGGTTGGTGGCAAATCGTTAATGTGGGCAAGACAAACACAGCGCTGGAGCGATTTTGATTATGAAGGCCCTGCCAGGGATGGGTTTGCTGTTGACTGGCCCATCCGTTACAAAGACATCGATCCATGGTATAGTTATGTTGAAAAATTTGCAGGTATCTCAGGTAACAGGGATGGGATTCCTGAATTGCCGGATGGTGAATTTTTGCCTGCATTTCCTTTAAACGATGTGGAGGATTATTTCAGTAAACACTTAAAAAGCAACTATAAAAACAGGTATGTGATCAGTGCCCGCTGTGCGCATTTGTCAAAACCTAATCAAATACACATTGACCAGGGGCGTACACAGTGCGAAAACAGGATCCTATGTCAGCGTGGTTGTCCCTTTGGCGGATATTTCAGCGCCAACGCGTCCACCATACCCTGGGCATTAAAATCGGGTAATTTAACGCTGAGGCCATTTTCCGTGGTACAATCCATTATTTACGATGACAAGCTGGGCAAAGCTACCGGCGTACGCGTTGTTGACACAAAAACAAAAGAAACCATTGATTATTTTGCACATATCATTTTTGTAAACGCTGCTGCTTTAAATACCACCCTTATATTATTAAACTCCATATCAAGCAGGTTTCCTAATGGCTTTGGCAATGATAGCGGTGTTTTAGGCAAATATGTAGCGTTCCATAATTATTCAGCTCATATCAGCGCTGAGTACGATGGCTTTAAAGAATGGACCACCGATGGCCGGAATCCTGCCGGCGGAGGATATATCCCCCGTTTCAGAAACGTTTATAAACAGGAAACTGACTTCCTGAGAGGTTATGCTGCAGGTTTTAGCGCATACCGTTTCCGTCAGCATAAATATGACGGCGTTGGCAGCAGCCTGAAAGAAAACCTGGTTAAGGGGGATTTAGGACCATGGCATGTAGGCTCGCACATGATGGGCGAAACAATACCGAAGGAGAGCAACCATGTAAGTCTTAACACTTCACAAAAAGATGAATGGGGTGTGCCATTGCTCAATATTTCGATTGATTATGATGATAACGATGAAAAGATGAAGAAGGATTACGTAGAACAGCTTACCGAAATGTTTACCTCAGCAGGCTTTACCAATATTAAACCTTCGGTTAATCACCAGGCACCGGGACTGGATATTCATGAGATGGGTGGTGCCCGTATGGGGAATGATCCCAAGACATCAATTTTAAATAAATGGAACCAGGTGCACGCCTGTAAAAACGTATTTGTGACCGACGGCGCATGTATGACATCAACATCATGTCAAAACCCATCGCTCACTTACATGGCTTTAACCGCACGAGCGGTAGACTATGCGCATAGCGAAGTGCAGAAGGGGAATATTTAAGCCAGATTTATAGTCAAAATGTTTATATAAATTAACTAGAAATCGCTTTTACAACGCTGTGAATGCATTATTGTGTTAAAAAAACACAATGAAATATTTGTTCGGTAATTATTTGTTCATACATTAGTCGGGGTAACCGATTATAAATTTATTTAACCTTTTATTAACTAATTATGTCTGCAAACACTTATGACGCGATAGTCATTGGGTCAGGAATTTCGGGTGGCTGGGCTGCCAAAGAGCTATCCGAAAAAGGTCTGAAAACTATTATGCTGGAGCGAGGTCGGAATATCGAGCACATTAAAGATTATGTAAACGCTAATAAAGATCCGTGGGAGTTTCCGCACAGGGGCGGGCGCACGCAGGAGATGATCAAAGATTATCCCGTGCTGAAACGAGACTATCCATTAAATGAAACAAATTTAGACTATTGGGTGAACGATAAAGAGAGCCCGTATGTAGAAGTTAAACGTTTCGACTGGTTTAGAGGTTACCATGTTGGCGGCCGCTCATTAATGTGGGGCAGACAATCATATCGCTGGGCGCCGTCAGATTTTGAGGCCAACTTAAAAGATGGTATCGGTGTTGACTGGCCTATCCGTTATGGCGATCTTGCTCCATGGTATAGCTATGCTGAGAAGTTTGCAGGCATCTCCGGCAATAAAGACGGTTTATCTGTACTGCCTGATGGGGACTTTATGCCACCAATGGAAATGAATTGTGTGGAGAAAGATGTTGCCAAACGTTTTAAAGACCATTATAAAGAGGCCCGTTCATTCATTATTGGGCGTACTGCCAATATCACCTTACCGCATAATAACCGCACCAATTGCCAGTACCGTAATAAATGCTGGTTAGGGTGCCCGTTTGGGGCATATTTCAGCACACAATCTGCAACCTTGCCTGCGGCCATGGCTACCGGAAATTTAACGGTACGCCCGTGGTCAATAGTAACCAAAATATTATATGATAAGGATACCAAAAAGGCAAAAGGTGTTGAGGTGCTTGATGCCGAAACAAACAAAACCTATGAATTTTATGCTAAAATAGTTTTCGTCAACGCGTCAACATTTAATAGCGCATGGATTTTAATGAATTCTGCTACTGATATCTGGCCTGGTGGTTTAGGAAGCAGCAGTGGCGAGTTGGGCCACAATGTAATGGACCATCATTTGGGCGTTGGCGCATCGGGTACAGTTGAAGGCTTTGAAGATAAATATTACTTCGGCCGTAGGGCAAATGGTATATATATTCCGCGTTACCGGAATTTGAATGGCGAAAAGCGTGATTATATACGTGGTTTTGGTTACCAGGGTGGTGGTAGTCGTGAGGGCTGGAGCAGGAGTATACCCGAACTGAGCATTGGCGGTCAATTTAAAGACGCATTGACAGAACCAGGTACCTGGGCCATGAATTTAGGCGGTTTCGGTGAAACATTGCCTTACCACGAAAATAAGATTACCCTTGATAAAACCAAAAAGGATAAATGGGGATTGCCTGTTTTAGCCTTTGATGCTGAAATTAAGGATAATGAAAAGAAAATGCGGATTGATATGGAAAATGATGCAAAAGAAATGCTGGAAGCTGTGGGTGTAAAGAATGTAAGATCACACAGCGGAAATGGTTTCTTAGGCAGAGGAATCCATGAAATGGGAACAGCACGGATGGGCCGTGATCCAAAAACATCGGTATTAAACGAATGGAACCAGGTATGGGATGCCAAAAACGTGTTTGTTACAGACGGTGCTGCAATGACTTCTGCAGCCTGTCAAAACCCGTCACTTACTTATATGGCACTCACCGCACGTGCTGTGAATTATGCAGTTGAGCAATTAAAAAAGAATAACATCTAACATTTTAAACCTAAAAAATGGCTGAAGAAAAAGAGGACAATAATAAATTAAATCCTTCAAGGCGGGATTTCCTCAAAACCAGTACTGTTGCCGCTGCAAGTTTCATGATCGTTCCGCGATTTGTGTTAGGAGGTAAAGGCTATATTGCACCAAGCGATCGTTTGATTATAGCAAGCGTGGGCGTTGGCGGAAAAGGCGCTGATGACATAGCACATTTTGACAGAACAGGCAAAGCTGAACTGGCTTTTTTATGTGATGTTGATGACGTACGTGCAGCAGGCTCAAGAGCAAAATTCCCTAAAGCAAAATATATTAAAGACTGGCGCGAATTATTTGAAAAAGAGCATAAAAATTTCGATGCTGTTTCTGTATCTACACCTGACCATACGCATGCGATAGTTGCTTATCATGCCATGCAGTTAGGCAAACACGTTTATGTTCAAAAACCATTAACACATGATATTGCCGAGGCTCGTTTATTGACGGACGCAGCCAAAAAGTATAAAGTTGTAACGCAAATGGGTAACCAGGGGGCATCAAATGATGGTACCCGCCAACTGGCTGAGTGGTACGATGCCGATATTATTGGTGATGTGCACACTGTTTATTGCTGGACAAACCGGCCGGTTTGGCCACAGGGCATTCCATGGCCAAGCACACCTGCGCAGATCCCATCGACTTTAGATTGGGACCTTTGGCTGGGTACTGCGCCTAAAAAAGACTTTGTAGATAATTTAGTGCCGTTTAACTGGCGCGGATGGTGGGATTATGGTACCGGTGCCCTGGGCGATATGGGCTGCCACCTGGTGGAAGCACCATTTAGGGTACTTGGATTAAAATATGCTAAAGATGTGCAGGCAAGTGTAGGTACCGTTTTTGTCGGCGAGTTTAAACAGGGACATTTTCCTGACAGCTGCCCGCCATCAAGCCACATTACCCTTACCTTCCCTAAAACCCACAAAACAAAAGGCGATGTTACTGTGCACTGGATGGACGGTGGTATACAACCGGAAAGACCGGAAGAGTTAGGGCCTAATGAACGTTTTGGTGACGATGGAAACGGAACTTTGTTTATCGGTACAAAAGGTAAAATGATAGCCAGTACTTATTCTGCAAATCCTTTATTATTGCCAACATCGCGTACCAAAGAGGTAACTGTTAAGCAAACAATTGCCCGTGTACCAGGCCAGTCAGACGGTCATTACGGACAGTGGATTGAAGGATGTTTGGCAGGTTACGGTAAAACCGAGCTAAGTTCGTCATTTGATGTTGCAGGTCCGTTAACTGAAGCTTTATTA
>JAQNCM010000651.1 GCA_029237615.1 Mucilaginibacter sp. | reverse complement strand
AGAAGCTGAGGGCCATGGGAATTGCCATCGAGTCTAAGCCAAGCGTCCCAGGTGTGAGAGCGAGATTGAATCATCCGTCACCTGGTGACATCAACGCAGCATTTCGGGGGTTCAAAGGCAAGATGGACCTTATCTTTGTGATCTTGGTGAAAAAGGATACGCAGACCTACAACACGATCAAGACAGTTACCGATACAGAGCTGGGAATGCCCACCGTCTGCATGTCGCAGAAAAAGCTGTGCGATGAGAAGGGCCAACCCATGTACTTTGCTAACGTTGGGCTGAAGGTCAACCTGAAGTTTGGCGGTATCAACCATTCTTTGAAGGACTCACATTCGGTTATCAAGTCTGGGAAGACCATGGTAGTTGGGTACGATGTGACACACCCGACGAATATGGGTCCTTCCAAGATGAAAGACAAGGAAGGGAACCCCATACTTCCGCCCAGCATGGTCGGTCTCGTTGCCAGCGTTGACAAAGAACTCGCTCAGTGGCCCGCGGAGGCATGGAACAACCCCGGCGGTACCGAAGTCTTGGATGAACGACTTATTCTGGGTTTCAAGAACCGACTCGAACTCTGGAGGAAGCACAACAACAGGACGCTCCCAGAGAACATAGTCATCTACCGCGATGGTGTTTCGGAGGGCCAGTTCAAGATTGTGTTGGAGAAGGAGATCCCGCACATCCGAACCGCGTGCAACCAGATGTACGGAACTGGCAAGAGGCCACGGATCACGCTCATGGTATCAGTTAAACGACATCAAACGCGGTTCTATCCGACGGATGCGGACCGCTCGTCGCAAAAAAGCCCAAAGAGCGGCACGGTTGTGGACCGTGGCGTCACGAACGCGCGCTACTGGGATTTCTTCTTGCAGGCCCATACCGCAATCAAGGGTAAGCCATACTGTCTGCCTCTCGGCCGTTTCGTTCGCTAATGATATGATGCTATTACAGGTACTGCTCGGCCGGCTCACTACACGGTCTTGTTGGACGAGATCTTCCGGGCTGATTTCAAGGACAAGGCAGCTCACGCCATTGAGAGCTTGACCCATGAAATGTGCTACCTCTATGGCCGGGCTACCAAGGCAGTCAGCATCTGCCCTCCGGCGTACTATGCTGATCTTGTGTGCACTCGTGCCCGAGCCCACAAGAACGAGCTGTTTGAATCCGACGACGGCTCCTCGGATTATAGCGCTCAACAGACCGTCAAGAATCGCACCGTGCACCCGAACCTTAAGGACACCATGTATTACATGTGAGTTTCCCCCTTACACCTTCGAGCGATCTCCTGGATGAGAAGAAGCTCGTCCGAGTTCCGTTGCTTTGTTTTCCACCCCGATTTCGAATGGGGTTCGTTTGGTTTCACAGTTATGGGTGCTATGGATTTATGGTTGACATTAGAAATGCTCCCCAGGGACAGAGAGTCACATGTTTTTTTCTCATTAGATCATGAGATGGAACATAATTTACTGGTCGCTAATGGTCGCTAATGGTCGCTAATGGTCGCTATTATGCATCAGTCTTTACGGAGAGGTCACAAGCTTACCCCTAAGTTGTAGTCAAGGCTAGCATATCAAGCAAATACTAGAACACAACAGGCAATTCAGTCCCTGACTTCCTTCATCTCAAATGCCAGCGGTGTACTGAATGAAAGTTCCATGTCTGGTTCAAAGGCTTGTGTTCTCCTGCGCAAAGCTAGGTGGGTTGCTCGTTGCATGCCATGCATGCCATGCCATACCCCTATTGTCTGGCACTCATAATCTCGTAGGGTATAGGCGAGTACACAGCAAGGAGAATAAGGATCTGCCACTTGAGAACTTCTATGCAAGTATTTTCTTCGAGTAGATGATATTCGACGGGGAAGTCCAGTCTATCCCGTATGCCTGGCTGCTCCTAGTTTCTCTGGATTTGGGCTGTGATTCCTGGATCTGAATCTGGTGAAATGGTTAAGATAACAACAGCCTTTGCACATTGTGGGACCGATAAAGCGCCAGGCTTGAGTAGGAAGAGCTCGACTTCCCCATCTGAAGTATCTGATATCTCAAAAGCCGAATCTCGGCATCATTCTCTCAGCCAGGTACCCAATACCAGATATCCTAATAAACCTTGGCTGCGTGTAAATGGAATAGCATACTATTTGCCCTGCAGCCCTGTATGACTTTGTTTTGTAGTGTGCTGGTACATTGACACCTGCTAAGTCTAAGCCGGCTTGTCGACTTGAGAAATCGGCCGTTGCTAGGTCTGCGGTGATGTCTTGGAGAGTTAGTGACTGGACAATCACCTTGAACCCCTGATTCATGATATAAGTGAGTTTTACGGTGTCTCTCCCCAACCAAGAAATGGATGTGGTCAAGGAACATTGGTTCCTATCCCCTGCCAGCCCATCATTGTTCGTAAAAGAAAGAAGAGGGAGGCTGAGGAATGAGATGGAGGTGAGAGAAGATCACGTGACTCACAGCGGGAACACTTCGGGAACTCCCAGCGCCGCCCCAAAACACCGCTCACCTTCAACAAACCAACCCCAATTCGAGCCTTTGCCTTGACCAAGC
>JAQNCM010000546.1 GCA_029237615.1 Mucilaginibacter sp. | reverse complement strand
AGCTGTGCGAGATCGGGCGATTTCGTGAGGAAGCTCTCGGTCGCGTTGAGGAAGCCGTAGCTGTTGAACGCCGGGTTGTCATAGATGATCTTCGATCCCGCTTTGACGACGCTTGTCGACAGGAGCGGGTCGAGGCCGGACCACGCGTCCACCGAACCGCTTTCGAGCGCGGTCTTGCCGTCCGCGTGGGCGAGGTTCTGCACCTTCACGGAGGCGAGAGGTACGCCGGCCTTGGCGAGCGCCTGGAGCAGGAAGAAGTACGGGTCCGTGCCTTTGGCCGCGGCGACAGACTTTCCAGCGAGATCCTTGACCGAGGTGATCGAGGATCCCGCGGGCACGAGAAGTGCCGACCAGTCCGGCTGGGAGAAGATGTCGATCGTCTTGATCGGAGAGCCATTCGATCGCGCGAGGAGCGCCGCGGAACCGGCCGTCGACCCCACATCGATCGCCCCGGCGAGGAGCGCCTGGTTCGCGGCACTCGAGCCTGCCGACTTGACCCAGTTGACCTTGACCTTGGTGCCGAGCGCCTTCTCCAGCCAGCCCTGGTCCTTGATGATGAGGCTCAACGGGTTATACGTGGCGTAGTCGATGTTGAGCACGTCGGAGCTCCATCCCGCTGCCGCCGTCTGCGTGGGCTTGGCCGCGAGGGCGGACCCCTCCCCCTGAACGCAACCGCCGAGCAGCAGTGCCGCCGTTGCCGCGATCGCGGCGAGGCCGATGATGCGTTTCCTCATGCTGTGTTTCCTAACTCTTCTGCTGTGGGTATGCGTGGTGACGTGGAACGCCGAGACCGTCGAGCAGTTCCGCGCGAAGCCCGGTGAGTACCGCATCCGTGCGGTCGCGCGGGCGCACGCCAGGAACATCGACGATCCTGCGGATGCCAGAACCGCCGTTCGGCTCGTCCCCGGGCTCCTGACCGAGGAGCACCACCCGGTCGGAGAGGTAGAGCGCCTCGTCGACGTCATGCGTAACCAGGATGATGGTGGCGGGCTCGAGCGAGTGAATGTCGAGCAGCAGGTCCTGCATCGTCAGGCGCGTGAGCGCGTCGAGCGCGCCGAATGGCTCGTCGAGCACGAGAACCCCGGGACCGCGGGCCAGCGCCCTGGCAAGTGCCGCACGCTGTGCCATGCCGCCGGAGATCTGGCGCGGCCTGAGCCGACTCGCCTCCGAGAGCTGCACGAGCCGAAGCAGCTCGTCGACCCGCGCGCGGCCCGCAACCCTGTCCGTCTTGCGGGGAAGACCGAGTTCGATGTTGCGCGCGACAGTGCGCCACGGCAGCAGCCTCGGCTCCTGGAAGGCGATCGAGCAGCGTTGGTCGATTCCGACCAGTTCCGAGCCGTCGATACGGATGTCGCCGACATCAGGCGAGTCGAGACCGCTGATCTGGCGAAGAAGCGTGGACTTGCCGCATCCGGACGGACCGAGGAGGGCGATGATCTCACCCGGTGCGATCTCGAGATTCACGTCACGAAGCACCCGGCGTGACTCGCCGCCACGGGTATCCGCCGCGAAACTGCGGCTGACCCCCCTCAAGGACACCGAGAGCGCGGGCGCGTTCGTAGTCACAGATGCGGTTGGGGGCATATATCGACGTTAAGGTCTCCGACAAGAGAGAGGAAACCGCGACGTAACGTTACGAAATTTTACGGTGGGAACCTCAGGGAGCGATGACGAGTTGCTGGGCGCCCTCAGGGCTTCGCTCGAAAGCACGAGCCCGATACTCGAATCGTGCGGCTTGCCGCCGCACTCATGCAACGGTCGCATTCGTCCCTCGGTACGGATGGCCTCGCTGCCAAAACCGGAAACAGTAGCCAGGCCGCGCTACTCGCCGCCATCGGCCGGATCTCGATCGCCGAGGCGCACCGCATCTGCCGAGTCGCCGAGGGCATGACCGCTCGCACGTCGCTCGTCGGCGAACGGCGCCGCATGCTGGCGCGACGCGCTCGACGTCGACGGGATCGAACCGCGCGAAGATGAGCTGGTCGCCGCGCGGTCGCTGCACAGGACCATCCTCGCGAACGTGTGAAACGCTATCGACTCGACCTGGACCCGGCGAGTTCCGCGTTCTTGGACGCGGCCATCGGCGCACACGTCGGCGCCGTCATCCGCGCTCCGCGGTTCGATTCGCCGGAGGACGACGAGAACGCTCCCGATCCGCGCCAACTGCGCGACACCACCCAGCCATACCGAAGCTCATCACGTCGAATGGTGGTCGCGTGTCAGCGAGACCGATCTCTCGAACGGCACTGGTTCCAAATATCACTCAGGCAGAGCACAGTCCCATTTGCGATTTCACTTTGCCTGACGTAGCGAGAACGCCGACGGGACAAATCGCAAATACGCCTCAGACACTCACGGACTTTCGGCCGTCAGACGAAGCCTCCCAGCAGGAACAGCGCGGCGACGAGGAAGGCGAATACGCCGCCGATTGTGACCCATGCTGGGTTTGCGGTGACCATGTCTGCATGACGTGGGCACTTTCCCAGTCCGCGATACGAGCCCATCGCTCGTGACCTCAAGGGGGAGGTGCGACGGGCGGCCTTCAGGTGGGAGTATGACCCAATGACCACTACG
>JAQNCM010000573.1 GCA_029237615.1 Mucilaginibacter sp. | reverse complement strand
GCCTCCGCCGTCCCCGGCGCCAGCAGAATGCCGTTCCGGAAGTGTCCTGCAGCAAGGAATCGTCGCTCCGCTGTCTGTGCGTTCGTCGGCAGTCCATCCGCAGATCCCGGACGCAGACCGGCCCAGCTCTCCACCAACGTCGCATCCATGGCCGCAGGCAACAGCGCGGCGGCGCGCCGCCGCAGCCCCAGCAGCGCCTCCGTCTCCACCTGTTTCGAGAACCCTGCGTCTTCGACCGTCGCGCCGATCGCGATGCGTCCATCTGCCCGCGGGATCAGGTAGATCTCCGCCGAGCGAAGCACCTGCGCCAGACGCGGCCCCGAGTTTTGCTGCACCACCAGCATCTGTCCCTTGCGCGGAGCGATGCCCGCTGCTGCGTCGAGTGTCTCTGACCACGCGCCGCAGCAGTTCACGAAGGCATCCGCCCGCACCTCGGTCTTCGCCGTGACCAGAATGACCCCGTCGGCGTCGCACGCAATACGCGTGACCGGCTCGTGCTCACGCAGTGTCACCCCGGCCTGTCGCGCAGCCAGCGGCAGGGCAGAGCACAGGTCGCGCGGATCAAGGCTCTGCTCCTCAAGAAGCAGAAAGTTGTCTCCGTCATTGTGTCCGTCTGCGGCCAGTCCCGGAACCAGGCATCGCACCTCCGCCGCGCTCAGCAGCGCGCCCGGAACATCTGCAGCGGCGGATTCCACCACCTGCAGCGTCTGTTGTGTCCGGTAGGCGACATTGTGGCCCGAGAGGGAAGCCACATCCGCGAGAAAGCCGTCGTACAGCGAGCGGCTGTAGCGCGAGAGAGGGAGCAGCGCCGGTGGATTCTCCGGGTCCTCGACCGCCAGCATGCCTCCGGCCGCCCAGGAGGCCTCTCCCATCGCCGCGCCCGCCTCGAGAACCGTCACCGCAAACCCGCGGCGTCGCAGTGCAAGCGAGCAGGCCAGCCCGACGATGCCGGCACCCGCGATCGCGACGTGATGGAAACGGCGCATGTGTTCGATTGTAGCGAGATCTCCGAACGGAACCCGGAGACTGACGGTTCAGCCTTGGGGGGCGATCAGCGTAACGTCTTTCGAGTTGTCCAACTCGAGCGTCAGTTGCATTGATTTCCGCGAGTCCCACTGCTCCCGCGACAGCGGATAGCTGAAGATCACCAGTCCGTCCACCGTCTGGCCGGGCTGGACCACTGTGTCCCGTCGCAGCGGCTCCATCCGGAGCGGCGCCAGTTGCGGATAAGCGACAAAGACCTTCTCGAAGTCGCTCGCGTTGGCCGCAAGGCTGCGCCGCGTCTCCCCATCGGGCAGAGTGACCACCGCCCAGTCGTCTTCGATCCGGATCGGCGCCTGGTTCGGATTGTGCAGGCGGACATGCGCCAGCACCATCATCTGATTGATGATCTCGTCCTGTCCCTGCATGCCCGGCGATCCAGCGGCTCCGCCCGTGATCTTCGCCTGCACCGGGAAGATCGAGATGCGGGCAATTTCACCTGTGGCCGCGGGCGTCTGGCGCTCGAACTTGATCCAGAGAAGGATCGCCAGCGTCGGGATGGCCAGCGCGATCAGCATGCGCACCGCGAAACGCCCGAAGTTGGTGGGTCCATCGACCTGTGTGAGATTCGGACCGGAGGACGGGGGATTGCTAAACGAGTCAGTCACGGCTTTCCTTGCATTCTATCGTTCCCTGCTAACCATTCAGCCCCAGGTGCGCCGACCGCACTATCAACATACGATGAAACCACAGTCCCTCCTGGAGCCAAGCACACAAAGGATGTACGAACGGCTTGCCGCCCGCGAACGAAAGTGGGTGGTAGCATCATGGCCAGCACTTCTCTGGCCAGCAGCCTTCTGGCCGCGGTGCATCGGCCCAACCGTTCCGCCCGCCGTTCTGAAAGACATGCATGTTTACCCGGGGAAGACCACTGCGCCTGGCTTACTTCGTCAGCCACCCCATCCAATACCAAACTCCCTTGCTTCGCCGCATTGCGGCGGAGCCGGATATCGATCTCGACGTCTTCTTTTTCAGCGATCATTCCGTGCGTGGCTATTTAGACGAGGGATTCGGCGTAAAAGTCGAATGGGATGTGCCGCTGCTGGAAGGCTACCGCTCGTCGTTCCTCCCGGCGTGGCGTGAAGCCGGCAAAAACCCCAGCTTTGCGCGCCCGCTCAATCGCCGCGTCTCTCGTTCGCTCGAGCAAGGTGCTTACGACGCAATCTGGACCCACGGATACAGTACGGCCAACAGTCTGCGCGTGATTGCGGCCGCCGGCATGTACGGCATTCCGCTCCTCCTGCGCGCCGAGTCCACTCTGCATGACCGGAAGCGCTCCCCTGCCAGGCTGGTCGCCAAAGCCGTATTCTTCGAGACGCTGCGCCCGCACATTAGCGCCGTGCTCGCGATCGGCGAGGCCAACGCGCGCTATTGGCGGCACTATCTCGGCGACGAGATGCCGATCTACCGTATGCCGTACGCCGTGGACAACGCCTTCTTCGAGCGCCAGGCGCAGGCCGCCGCCCCCCGGAGGGAGGCGCTGCGGGCGGAGCTTGGGCTCCAGCCCGGCTGTCCCGTCCTGTTGTTCGCCTCGAAGCTCCAGGAGCGCAAGCGTTGCGCGGACCTGATTACCGCGCACCAGATGCTTGCGGAAGTTCTCCCCGGGCCGCGGCCCTGTCTGTTGATCGTCGGCGACGGCGAGGAACGCCAACGGCTCGAGCAGCAAGCCGCCGGCTCTCCTGATATTCGCTTCCTTGGCTTTCGCAACCAGACCGAACTGCCCCGCTACTTCGACCTGTGCGACGTCTTCGTGCTGCCCTCGCGCCACGAGCCCTGGGGTCTGGTCGTCAATGAGGCAATGAACGCCGGTCGCCCAGTCGTCGTCTCCGATGACGTCGGCTGTCAGCGGGACCTGGTGATCGAAGGCGAGACGGGTGCCATCTTCCGTGTCGAGGACGCTCCTGGCTTGGCGGGGGCC
>JAQNCM010000090.1 GCA_029237615.1 Mucilaginibacter sp. | reverse complement strand
TAAGAAAATAAAAGACAGTGGTTTAAAAGTACAGGCGTCCATTATGGACGACCAGGTACGCGTTCAGGGCAAAAAGATTGATGATCTGCAAACTGTGATAAGCCTTTGCCGTGGAGATGATTTTGGTCAGCCATTGCAGTATATTAATATGAGGGATTAAGCTTCCACCTTTCGCAATCCGAACTTAATAAAAAAGCCGCCCCTTGCGGAACGGCCTTCTCAAACTAAACCAACTTATTATGAAAACACTCTTTTTATTTCGGATTTCGAAAGTTCGATTTCGGATTTAGAACAATTTGCAAACCGCCCTTTCGAACTTCCGGCTCCGGTTTACCGGACTTATTATTTCACAGCTATTTCTCTTGATTGAAATTTAGCTTCTTCTTTTTTTGCTACATTAAGCTTCAATATACCATCGGTATAGGCGGCATCAATTTTAGCGTAATCAGCAATTTCCGGTAAGGTGAAAGACCTGGTAAATGAATTATAGCTGTATTCACGTTTACTAAATTTTTTACCTTCTTCAACTTTTTCAGCTTTCTTATCGGCAGAAACTGTTAATACATTTTTTTCAAGATTGATCTTGAAATCTTCTTTCTTCAAACCAGGTGCAGCCAATTCAATTTGAAATTCATTTTCTGTTTCTGCAATGTTTACCGCAGGTACACGGCTTGATAATTTGTCACTTAAAAACGAATCATTTACCAATGAATCAAAAACATCATTGAAAAATGGGTTAACTGCATTTTTTTGTCCGTTTGCAAATTTTACTAAAGTCATTTTTATATCCTCCTAAGTTTTCTTTTATTTATCTTCGCAACTGATTGATCAACTGTTATACCAATGGATATAATCCTTAATTTACCGGACAGTATGTCTGTCGATGTTCAATTACTACAGACAATATGACACATCATGGCTGAAAATCTATCAGATTACAAATACAAAACCCCAATATCCATCCGATTTTCGGATATCGACGCAGTCGGACATGCAAACAATGCGATTTATCTAACTTACTTCGAGGAAGCTCGTCTTAGTTACTGGCGTGATATAATTCAATGGGATATGCAGGAACACGGCGTAATTGTCGGCCGGTCGGAGGTAACTTATTTAAAACCGATTTTGTTACGGGATCAAATTATGTGTTACGTACGCACCACCCGCATAGGTAACAGTAGCTTTGATATAATGCATGTATTAGTTAAAGTCACGGAACATGGCGAGGAAATATGCACCACCGGTAAAACAGTTTGCATAAGCTATGATTATAAAGCTAACAAATCAGTATCAATACCAGCATCTGAACGCCAAAAGATGATTGCCTACGATGAACCGCGGCTGATTTTAAATACTAATTAGTCGGTATTTAATTAAATTCAAAACGACTTAACCTCCTGCAATTGCAGTAGCTTTTCGTCAAGCTTACTTATGTCATTACGGTGACCGGTTACCCAGATAGCTGTTTGCATACAGCCATCCTTTTTGGTAATTTTTACAGTTTGATAAGTCAGTTGGTTTGATTTGATAATATCCTGAACGTTTACCAGGTTCTCATAATCAGCATTTGCAAATTCAATAACCAATAATTTGTCGCAATGCACCTTATCTATATATCTTTCAAGCAAGTTAAAAAGCAATAAAACCATTAAGGTTAAAACTGTTGAAATTAAGGCAAGTGTATAATTCCCTGAACCAACTGACATTCCAATGGCCGCTGATATCCAGATAACAGCAGCGGTAGTAAGTCCGCTTACTGCTATATTGTCTTTAAATATTACGCCTGCGCCAATAAAACCAATACCGGTTACAATGTTGATATTTATCCCCATCCCGGCGCGTTGAGCAATCATTGTATAAATAGTTGAACCAAGGCAAATCAAAATGATGGTACGGAAACCTGCCGTTTTGTTTTTATACTGGCGCTCCAAACCCATCAACCCGCCGCATATAACGGCCAAAGCTATTTTAATCAGATCCTGGTTAGCAATACCGAATTCTAATGAGGGCATTGATTAAGTTTGAATTACTAATTTATTGAATTATTGATTTAACAGTGTATTAAATATAGTCAATTATCGTCAGAATATTTTATAGGGGTTTAATATCCCATTTTTGTCAAATACCTGTTTTATCCCGCGCCATAGTGCAAAATGGGCTTCGGTATATTTTATTGGCATAAATTCTTTTTGCACTAATCCGATACCATGCTCGCCGGATAAAGTACCACCGAGGGATACGGTGAGCTCAAATATTTCGCGTATTCCATCTTTCAGCTTGTTATTCCAGTCATCGTCACTCATCTGGCCCTTTATAATATTTACGTGCAGGTTTCCGTCGCCGGCATGCCCGTAACAAACTGATTCAAAACCATATTTAAGCCCGGTTTCCTTAATCCCTTTAATAAGCTGCGGCAGGTTCGCACGCGGGACTACTGTATCTTCTTCTTTATAAATCGAATTTGATTTTACAGATACCGCCATAGTGCGCCGCATTCTCCATAGCTCCTCTTTTTGGGCAGCGGTATCAGCAAACAATACCTCTTTACAACCAAAATTTTCTAAAACAATGTTTATTTTTTCGCAATCATCAAATATCACGTCCTGGTTCGTGCCGTCAACCTCAATCAGCAAAAATGCTTCAACCCCTTCTTTCAGATCAAATGCAATTCCGTCATTTTCTATCACCCACTCCACCCCCCTCCGTTCCATAAACTCAAGCGCCGAAGGGATGATCCCGGCCCTGAATATTGCCGAGACCGCCGCACACGCGGATTCATTTGAATCAAAGGATGCCAGCAGCAGTGCATCTAATGTTGGCCGGGGGATCAGCTTAACGACAATCTTGGTAATGATACCCAACGTCCCTTCAGAGCCGATCATTAACTGGGTTAAATTGTATCCCGAGGCATATTTTAAGGTATTGGCACCTGTCCACATAATATCGCCCGAGGGTAATACTATCTCGAGATTAAGGACATATTCGCGTATAGTACCATATTTAACCACCCTTGGGCCGCCGGAACCGTGCGAAACATTGCCACCTATAAAACAGCTTCCTTTGCTTGCAGGATCCACCGGGTACAATAAACCTTTAGCAGCAACCTGGTCCATAAATTCTTCGGTTATAACACCAGGTTCAACTGTCGCCTGCAGGTTTTGCTCATCAATAGCTAAAATCTTATTAAACCGTTCCATAGCGATCAGCAATCCACCCATAACGGGCAAAGCTCCGCCGCTTAAACCGGTCCCCGCCCCTCTTGGCGTCACCGGCACCATGTTTTCGTTGCAAAGCTTCATCAACGCGGCAACTTCCTCAACCGACTTTGGTTTAGCAACTACTTCAGGATAATAGTGCAGGTCCTCCGTTTCATCATGGCTGTATTTTTCAAGATTGCTATGCTGGGTTATAACCGCCTCATCTCCTACTATCGATTTAATGGCAGCAAGTATTTCCTCAGTGATTTTATTATAGGGCATTTTATCCATCAAAATTTATACAGTTATCACAATACTTGAACAGTGAACTTTTCCTTTTAGCGGTGGATTTAACTTTTTTATCGACACCTTTATACTATCAACAAATGCGTATTGTGCTTTTATCCGGTCTGCTATTGCCTGCGCCACAGTTTCAATCAATTTCATCGTTTTCTTCATTTGTTCCGATATGATATTATACAGTTGCTCATAATCAATGGTGTTGGCTATCTTATCATCTTTTAATGCGTTGACCGGCTGAAAGTTCACCTCAACGTCTACTATAAATTTATTGCCCAACTTTTGTTCCTCGGGATAAAATCCATGATAAGCAAAAAATTCGGCACCCTGTATGGCTATCGTAATCATAGTCAAAAGTACCTTTTGATTTCGGAATTCGAAACCCCTATCTTTGCCAACCAATTAAATTTTGTATGCCCAAAAAAGACCTTTTTGAATCGCCCGATTATTATCAACTAGATGAATTGCTGAGTGATGAGCATAAGCTGATACGTTCGACTGTTAGAGACTGGGTTAAAAAAGAAGTAAGCCCGATAATAGAAACGTATGCACAAAAGGCCGAATTTCCCAAACATTTAATAAAAGGACTTGGGGAAATAGGTGCATTTGGACCTACTATTCCTGTTGAGTATGGCGGCGCCGGACTTGATTATATGGCATACGGCATTATCATGCAGGAAATTGAACGTGGCGATTCAGGCATCAGGTCTACGGCATCGGTACAAGGCTCGTTGGTTATGTACCCTATTTATGCCTATGGTTCAGAAGAGCAAAAGAGAAAGTACCTGCCGAAACTTGCTACCGGGGAATTGATGGGTTGTTTTGGCCTCACCGAGCCGGATCATGGTTCAGACCCGGGCGATATGGAAACAAACTTTAAAGATGCCGGTGATCACTTTGTATTAAATGGTGCTAAGATGTGGATATCAAATTCGCCGTTTGCAGACATAGCTATTGTTTGGGCTAAAGACGAAAATAGAAAAATCCGCGGGTTAATTGTTGAGCGGGGCATGGAAGGGTTTACTACGCCAGAAACACATAACAAATGGTCTTTAAGGGCGTCGGCTACAGGAGAATTGGTATTTGACAATGTAAAAGTACCCAAAGAAAATATTTTGCCGAATGTGACCGGTTTAAAAGGACCGCTTGGTTGTCTCAACCAGGCCCGTTATGGCATTGCATGGGGTGCACTTGGCGCCGCAATGGATTGCTATGATACCGCTTTAAGATACGCCAAAGAGCGTAAGCAGTTTGGAAGACCTATTGGCGGATTTCAGTTACAGCAAAAAAAACTGGCTGAGATGATCACCGGGATCACTAAAGGGCAGTTGCTTGTATGGCGCCTTGGCACCTTGAAAAACGAAAACCGTGCTACTCCTGCACAAATTTCCATGAGCAAGCGCAACAGCGTAGAAACAGCTTTAAATATAGCCCGTGAAGCCCGGCAGATACTTGGAGGAATGGGCATTACCGGTGAATACCCCATAATGCGACATATGATGAACCTGGAGTCTGTGGTTACCTATGAGGGTACGCACGACATCCATTTATTGATTACCGGAATGGACATAACCGGCGAAAATGCATTTAAGTAATATTAATAATACAATCAACCCCATATTAGCTTCTTGACGTATAAGACCAACATTTAAAATTGTACGGTTATCAAATGCCCCTCCTTATTAATTTAAATTCCTTTATTCTTAAAATCGTCCGTTGTATTGCCTTGGGCTTATTTGGCCTGATGATTTTGTTGGCAATCAGTTCCTGCGGGACGAAAAAACCTGAATCAGCGGGGAATTCTGAAGCATTTAAACCTGTTTTTGATACTGTAAAAGTTTTTTTCGGGACCAATAGGGTTGAAAAGGGACTTCATTATTTAGATTCATCAATGAGCCGGATCAATAACCCCAATATTGACGATAAATTCAGGACATATAGATTTCATTATGTTTATTGGAGGCGGGTTAAAGGCGATAATAAAAATGCTTTATTGTATGCCGACAGTATGCTGATGATGGCTAAGAAAAGCATCCCACAAAAGCAATATGTAGTTAACTATGTAGAGGCAAACTTAGCCATTGGGGATGCTTATTTCTCCTTGCAACAATATAATAACGCCTATCAGCATTATTTTGAAGCCTTTAAAGTAGGGAAAAAAAATATAAACAATGGCGCCCTTTCTGACTATTCATACCGGGTGGGTATGATTTTGTACAAGATGGATCACTATAAGGCTGCTGCAGGATATTTTAAAGAAAGTTACCGGCTTTATGTTCCTACCGGGGATAAATTCGCAGATTTCTATCGTAACCAGGAACTGATTGATAACATTGGCTTAAGTTTTAAGCACAACAATGAGCCTGATAGTGCAATTTTCTATTTCAATAAGGACCTGAATTATATAGATCAGAACACACCTGTTTTTAAAAACAGGGCAAATATGATTGAGATGGCCAAAGGCGTTGTTTATAAAAACAAAGCCGAGATCCTTATCCTGGAGAAGAATTACGGGGAAGCCATTGATTTGCTTAAGAAAAGCATAGCCATTAATCTTAAAAAAGGAAATGATAACAGTGATGCCGAATTGGCTGAAATAAAACTTTCCCAGCTTTACCTGGATAATAATGAAATAGATAACAACCTGTTATCATTATTAAAAAATTTGAAATTCCAATTGGATAGTGTAAAAAACACCAATGCTGAAGCAGACTGGAACCGACTGATGAGCCGCTATTATGAAAACCAAAAAGAATTCCTAAAAGCCCTTAAATATTTGCAGGTTTATAATACCCTAAAGGATTCAAATGTTAACAAGTTAAATTTATTGAAGGAAAGTGCTGTAAATGAGCAACTAACAAATTTCGAAAAGCAATACCAGATTGATAATCTGCGGGATCATAACAAAATACAACAGGTTTACTTATGTGTAGCTGTTATGTGTGCATTAATGGGGCTTTTTATAATTTTTTTAATATTCAGAAATTGGAAAAACTCCAAACACGATGTTCAAATAGTAAACGCCCTGAATAAACAAGTTAATATACAAAAAGAAAACCTGGAGAAAACCCTTGAGGAGCTTAAAAGCAACAGTTTAGAAAAAGACAGAATTCTTCGTACCGTGGCGCATGACTTGCGAAACCCGATCGGCGGTATTGCGTCGTTAACGCTCGCAATGGCTGATGACGGGTACACTGATGAACAGAAAGAATTAATTAACCTGATCGGCGAAACATCCAACAATTCCCTGGAGCTGATAAATGAAATCCTTGAAGTAACCGGTAATGGCTCAGCGCAGTTAAATAAGGAATTGGTAGAAATAAATTCTTTAACAAGCAGATGTGTCGAGCTTTTGAGATTTAAAGCCGCAGAAAAGAACCAGGAAATTAAACTCGATCTGCTGGAAACGCCGGAAGAATTACTTATAAGCCGCGAAAAAATATGGCGCGTAATCGGCAACCTCATAAGCAATGCTATAAAGTTTAGCCCGGTTAACGGCATTATTTATGTAAAGATATCGCGCTATAAAAATGCGGTGAAAATAACGGTGAAGGACGCCGGTATCGGCATCCCTGAAAATTTAAAAGATAAGATTTTCAATACGTTTACCGAAGCAAAACGTCCGGGGACTGCCGGCGAAAAATCATTTGGCCTGGGTCTTTCAATAAGCAAACAGATCATTGAAAACCATGATGGAAAGATATGGTTTGAAAACAACAATAGTAAGGGCATTACCTTTAATGTAAGCCTTCCCAAACAGGTACAGAAAGAATCTCCTGTTTCAAAAAATTAGCGTACCAACGTCCTGAGGCTTTAATAATCCGTTCCTGTGTATCAAAATCAACATAAATAAGGCCAAAACGGGGATTGTATCCTTCGGCCCATTCAAAATTGTCTGTAAGTGTCCATACAAAATAGCCGCTCACCTTGTAACCCTCATTTTTGGCCTTTAAAACCTCTTTTAAATATGCTTGCAAATATTCAACACGCCGGGTGTCATTAACTTCACCGTCTGTTACATAGTCTGGAAAAGCGGCACCGTTTTCTGTTATATACAGTTTTTTTATCTGCGGATAATTAAACTTTTTGATCATCTGGTAAATGGATCCGGGATATACTTCCCACTTCATATCAGTTAATGGAACTGCCCTGTCTTGCGCTTTTACAAGGGCAGCACTTACATAGGGAGTAAAAAAAGAATATTTTACAATTTCCCGCGTATAGTTTTGAATGCCAATAAAATCAAAATCAAACTTCAGGTTAGCCTCATCTCCTGCCTTAAAATACTTTTCAATAGTTTTTAATACGGGCACATCTTTTATAGGATAACCAAGCCCCAAAACAGGTTCAATAAATAAACGGTTCAATAAAGCGTCTATTCTTTTGGCCGCAACAACGTCTTTTGGTTTATCAGTATATGGTTCAATATAGCTGCATGAAAACGTGGTCCCAATTTGGGCATCAGGCAGCAATTCCCGTAATACTTTTGCACCCGCTACCATGCTCAGGGTGGTGTGATGTATGGCAGATAAAAAGTTCTTCAGTCCGGTTTTGCCGGGAGCATGGATCCCTAAAAAATAACCGGCTCCGGTAAACACTCCTGGTTCGTTCATTACCATCCAATACTTTATTCTGTCACCAAAGCTTTGAGCACATATTTTTACATATGCCGTGAACCAGCTAATAACTTCACGGTTTGTCCATCCGCCTTTAAGTTCAAGGTCATAGGGCAAATCCCAATGGTAAATTGTTATCCATGGCTCAATTCCCTTTTCAATACAATAATTAATAACCCGGTTATAGTGGTTTATTCCTTTCTGGTTAACTTCACCGGTACCTTTAGGAAGAATTCTCGCCCACGATATGGAAAACCTGAAATTTGGAATATTTAGCTCCTTTATTAAATCAATATCTTTTTTATACTGATTATAAAAATCACAAGTTGTATTGGCATTATGGCCGTTTAAAATTTTCCCGTTTTTGGCCGTAAAAACATCCCATATTGATTGGCCCTTACCATCAATATCACATGAACCTTCCACCTGGAAGGCGGCAGTTGAGACACCCCAGGCAAAATCGGCCCCAAAAAGTTTTTTATCGAAAGTTATATCCTGAATGTTAGATTCCATTAAAATGAGCCCGTTTAAAGCCCAAAGTGTACAAATGTATTTATACAAAAAAAGTTTTAAATAAATACGTTAGTGAATGAAAGAAGACCGCATGCTTCTTAAAATCATCCGCTCACGAAAGTTTTTAAAAAGCTTTGCAATATTAATAATGAACTTCATGTTTGAACATTTTAATAACGCTAATTTACGCTATTATTATATTTTTATCATGTTAGTTATGTTATCTTATTGTTAATAGAAATTCTTTTGGATTGTTGTTGTGGTTAATGTTTGCATAGTGTTATTTTTGCCGAATGAAAGCGTATTTCGCCCGCCTTTTTAACTACGATCATTATGCGAATGCCTTAATGCTCGATATCATAATTAAAGCCGGCAGCCCGCAAAAGCCGGTTCAATTAATGGCTCATTTATTGGCTGCTCAGCAAATATGGATTAACCGTTGTAAAGCATTACCGGCAATTGGCGGAGCTCTATGGCCTGATTGGAGTGCCGATACATTGCCAGGCATTATGACAGAGAACAGTATACAGTGGGGAGATTTTATTGATGGATTACAGCCTGAAGATTTTGATAAAATCATCAGCTACAAAAATTCTAAGGGAGAAGATTTTGAAAATAATTTGACGGATATACTGACACATGTAATAAACCATGGCACACATCACCGTGCCCAGGCTGGTCAGCATTTAAAAGCAGCAGGCTTTGAACTGCCAATGATGGATTATATTTTTTATGTGAGGCAATCAAATAACTAACCTTTATAATGGTTAGTTAGATTTGCTGTCCCGAAGATCAAAAAAATGAAAAAAATAATTTTCTTATTAATTGCCGGGCTCACCGTATCAGGATGTGCAGATAAAAAGAGCCAGAAAAAAGCAGTGTTAGATTCGGTTCTAAGCATTCATGATAAAGTAATGGGTGCTGATGAACAATTGATGAAAAATAGATTGTTATTGGAAGGTATGGTTAAGTCTAATCCAACGGCCGAAATAAAAGATTCCGTTTACAGGTACCTGGATAAGCTTAAATTGGCTGATAGTACGATGGATACCTGGATGCATAATTTTGATTATGAACAAAAAGGTAAATCTGAAAATGAATCCATTACATATTATCAATCACAAAAAAAGATCATAAAATCGATAGATTCGCAAATCAATGCCGCTGTCAATCGCTCAAACAAATACCTCATTAAAATGAAAATGAAATGAAGAAATTACTAACCGCTATTGCGATTATACTGGCATGGAGTGCCTGTAAGTTTAACAGCAGCGATAAAAAATTACCAATTTACGGTAACAGGCAGGCGGTCAGCAGGGTTGTAAACGGACAGAATGTAATAGACACTGTATATCAAACAATCCCTGCTTTTAAATTTATTAATCAATATGGCGACAGTATCAGTGATAAAGACCTTGCCGGGAAAATATATGTCGCCGATTTCTTTTTTACCAGTTGCCCCTCTATCTGCCCGGTAATGCAGCGTAATATGCTGAATGTTTACAACACCTATAAAAATACCGGTGATGTTAAAATCCTTTCATTTACCATCGATCCTAAGTATGATAGCGTTAAGGTGCTAAAAAAATATGCTGACAAACTGGGCATAAACGGCAAAAGCTGGTGGCTGTTACAAGGAAAAAAGGATGCCACCTATACACTTGCCGAAAAAAGCTACCTTGTTGCCGTTGCAAGGGATACTACTGTGCCGGGTGGCTATGTACACCAGGGCTACTTTGTACTGATAGATAAACAAAAGCGCATCCGGGGATCATACGATGGAACAAATCCGCAGCAGGTTACCCAATTAATTGATGATATAAAAACCTTAAAGGCAGAACCAGCTTCAGCAAATACCCAATGAAATTAAAGGTAATAACCGGCATCCTATTGCTGCTCATTGTTTTAATTGTTTCCTGCCAAAGCAATAAAGGCCCGGAGTTTGACCGCTATTATTCTGCCGGGAAGTTAGTTTACCAAAACCATTGTCAAAACTGCCACGGTGAAAACGGTGAGGGTTTGCAACGGCTGATGCCGCCATTAACCGACTCTGTTTTCCTCAAAAAAAACATGCACCTCCTACCCTGCCTTGTAAAAAATGGTTTCCAGGGAAAGATTACGATTGCAAGAAAGGATTTTGACTGGCAAATGCCGCCTGCTAATCTTAACAATATTGAAATTGCCCAGGCACTCACTTATATCACCAATTCATTTGGTAATAACCTGGGAACGGTGACCTTTGACGATGTTAGCGCTGCTATAAACAAATGTAAATAAGCCTTTATTGTTATAACAAGCGTAACCGCCGGGTTTAAATGCTGACAGTTAGTTTTGGATGATTATATTATTCTGCCCAAACTTTATTTTCTTCCCTAATTCTTACTGTAAGCATTATTGCGTTTAGAACGGTAAAGATGATTGATGTGTAATACAAATGGAAAACAAGGGGAATAATGGCTATCTCACAAACCACCTCCATGTAATTGGGATGCTTTAAAAATTTATAGGGGCCTTTTTTAACAGGATAAACACCGGGAATGCGGTAGATTTTGGTATTCCAGTATTTACCTAATGATGATAGCGCCCAGAATTTAAACGACAACACAGCCAAAAACAAAACCAGGAAAATCCAGCTTATTGGTGTTCCTCCTCTTAAAATATATTCTGCAATTAACGATACTATGAACATTGTATGAAGGGAAATCATAAAAGGGTAATGGCTTTGCCCGTACTGAACCGCTCCGTTTGTCAATAACCATTTTTCGTTTTTGCGTGCGATATATAATTCTGATAGTCGCTGCAGGATGAAAAAAAAGATGAAAATGATAAAATACATGGATGTTGATTTCAGTTATAGTACAGACAAAGACAAAAGGTAAAGATTTTTTTTACTGCAAAGCGTTGCAAAAACAATTTAAGACTTTAGCTCTACAAAAGTTCCTTTAAACTTACAGCAAATATCGATTTGGCTGAAATTTCCAATAACATTAAAATTAATATCATCTATCGAATATGTTAATTTTAGTTTTAAAATATTATTGATCAATGGATCTGAAATAGCAAGGAACTTAATTTGATCAGCTTTTTTAAGTCGAAAAGATGCTTTGAGTGTATCCTCCAAAACCTCTTTTATTATTTGCAGCATGCAAGCCCCCGGCAACACCGGGTGACCGGGAAAATGTCCATTAAATATGCTGTCTTCTTTGTTAATTTCCAAAATGGCGTCGATAACACCGTCATGGTGATCCTGTGATGTGATCTTATACAGCGAATCTTTCAACATTAATTTAACACGCTGACACCAGCATTAAAGAGTGATATAAATTAAGATAATGATTGTATATCAATACTTTTTTGGGCTTCGGATCCTCTATCGCTGTTTCCTTGATTATTTCCGGGACTTCTTCTCTTTTTATAATATTAGCTGCCATCCATAATGCAAATGATGATGATACCGCGTACTCACCGCATAAATGTTTGTAATTAGCCAATGAAACTTTATTAAATAACGTCGCCCCTAATTCATTGTAAATTTCATCATTTTTCAGATCTCCATTTCTTCCCGTGATTACGAGGTCAATATCAGCTAATTTCAAGTCATGCAAAGCTAAAAAAGCAGTGATTTTCTGTTCTATTTCGGGTACGCCTGTTGGTTTATAGAAAGTCTGCAATCCTTTCAGCTCAGCAAGGTTTTCGGTTGATGGCCTGTCGGTCAATAAAAAAAATGCAGCCCCTTCGCCTCCGATCGTTCCTTTAGAAGGCGTGTTGAAAAGCGATAAGTTAGAAAGCGGCCATCTTTTAAACAATCCAAGGCGATTTAAAACCGTATAACTGGTATCTGTCATTTCTTCTGTACCGCCTACCAATATATTATCGGCTTCCTTCTCTTTCAGCAGCATGGTGGCATCCAGCAAAGCACTTTCAAACGAGATACCCTTATGTACAAAAGTATTGTTATAACTATGGCATTTAAGCATCAGGGCTATTTGCGCCGCTACCGTATTATGGGTAGATTGTATAAACGATGTAGGCGGCAGCAATTCCTCCTTTAATTCAATCATCCTGGTCAGAAACGTCAGTGTGTCCTCCAGGCATCCAAGGGCTGTTCCTGTAATTATAGCGCCCGGAATTTCTATATCAGCCCCATTAAGACATTCCTTTGCCGCCGCCACGCCCATTTTAATTACGTGGCTCATCCGCCTGATGAGTTTAGGATCGATAAATGAGCCGTAGTCGGGTTCTATGGCTTGCAGGCGGGTACCGGTATATTCAACAGGCTCCGTTAAAAAAGCAACATTACCAAATGTTTTTTGTGGCGATATAACAGCAGAAGAACGAATAAATATTTTCATGTTATATCTCCGAGAATATTAATGATGTACAATTGCCGCCAAAACCAAACGAATTCGACATCACATTTTTAATTTTTTGATCTTTCAACAACCGGGTTTCGGGCGCAAAGGATAATTCCTTCATTTTTGTTTCAAAGCGCAGGTTTGGATAGATAATGCCTTGCTTAATCGCTAAAACCGAAAATACCGCTTCTATACCGCCGCTTGCTCCTAAGGTGTGCCCGGTAAAGGATTTTGTAGAGCTCATGGGCGGATAATGTGGATCAAATACACGTTTAACCGCAGTGCCTTCCGCGCTGTCGTTATTAGGTGTGCCGGTACCATGCAGATTTATATAATTGATATCCGAAGGGCTAAGTCCGCTTTTTTCCAACGCCAAAGTCATGGCAAGGTATGACCCGGTGCCATCAGGCGAAGAAGCAGTTTGATGATAAGCATCGTTACTGTTATTGTATCCGCTCAGCTTGCAATACGATGGCTTAGCGAGTGTTTTGGCAACTTTTTCGGATACAAGTACCACATAGCCTGCACCCTCACCAAGGTTTAAACCGTGCCTGTTTTCGTCAAATGGCTTACAAAATTCCTTATCCAAAATCATTAGGGTGTTAAAGCCATTCAATGTAAATTTTGTTAAAGCTTCTGCCCCACCCGCTATGACCACATCTAAAATGTCGTTTTTTATCAACCTGGCTCCATAAAATATAGCATTGGCCGACGACGAACAAGCCGTGCTGATGGTGGTCATGTAGTCGGTGATCCCTAATTCGTTAGCTACAGCCTCGGTCACACTGCCACATTCATGATCAAAAACGTTCCTCAATTTTCCTTTGCGGTCATCGGCAATAAAGTCGATAAAAAAGGCCTCGCTTCTATCCATGCCACCAACGGTATTTGCCGACACAAAACCTGTCCTCAATGATGATAACCCCGGAATAGCCGCATCCTCCAAAGCTTCCCTGGCAGCTACAAGACTTAATAATGTAGTCCTGCTGATATCTTTAGGCAGACCGGTCATTTCTACAAGCTCTTTGTTAGTTAATTTCACTTCAGCAACAGGGAGCTCATTCCGGTGTACCGTATTCATCATGGTAATTTCCCCAATACCTGCCTCTCCTTTCTCAAACGAAGCAAGGCATTCGGCAACATTATTACCAATGGCCGTGATAACGCCCAAGCCGGCAATATACACCTCCGGGTTTTTATTTTTATCTTCAAACAAGTTATTCATATTAGCTGCTGTAAAGGGTACAGCATTTTCTTTTTTTACTTTTTCAACCAAAAATAGGGCCGCTTTATAGTCATTCCCAAGCAATTCAACCCATCCGCAGATACAGGCCTGTAAATTATTATTGTCCAGCAAATTGCTTACATATCGTTCTATAAAGTCTGCATTAAAACTTTCAAACACAAAAAAAGCATCTTCACCTTTGAAATTATTCCGGATGCAGATTTCCCCTGTTACAAGATTTGGCAGCGTATAAACAAACAAGGACGGGCTTGGAATATCCTGTACACTTGCCAAATATTTTTGGTCGGTATCCAGGCTTGAATTAGCATTGGAAAGGATTAGTCCGATTTCTTCAGGCTTGTAATTTACGGTTTTAAAACCGTCTTTTAATAATATTTCAGATGCAAGCCATCCCAGCTTGCACAGGTTGTCCATTTTATAAAACCGGGAGTAATTGATCTCAAAATACTTATAAACGGATACCAGGAAAGATTGCACACCGTCATTACTGTTTTCAAAAAGGATCTCTCCATTTTTATAAACAGTATTATTACTGATGGTACAACCGGATGTTATGTATTTTTCTGAAGCCAAGTTTTATTGTTTACTAAATAACACCGCTGCATTACAACCGCCAAATCCGGAAGCTGTTTTTAAGCAATTTTTAAAATCACCCGTAAGCAGCTCAGTGCACACATTTATCTTAGCGCTAACGCCCAATTCATCAAATCCCAAAGTAGGTATAACTATATTTTCCTTTAAAGATTGCATGCTGATAATGGATTCAATTAAACCTGCCGCTCCAAGGGTGTGACCGTAATAGCCCTTTAAGCTATTTACAGGAACATTTTGCAGACCGGCAAGCGTGATGGCTTTCGCTTCCATCTCATCATTATACACGGTTGCAGTACCGTGGGCAGAAATAAAGTTGATAGCATCAGGTTCAAGATGTGCCTCAGCCATTGTTTTTTTTATGGCCATACCTAATTCCTCCCCGGTACGCGAAGGTGCAGAAATGTGGTTGGCATCATTACTCACCGCACCACCCATAACTTTTATATCATCGTTGTTATTTTGCCGGGCAGATAAGATAACGGTTGCCGCACCTTCGCCAAGTGTTATGCCATCGCGATTGATATCGAAAGGTTTGCAAGAATTAGGGCTAACAGCCTGGAAAGCCTGGAAACCCGATAAAATAAATTTTGATATTAAATCAGCTCCCGAAACTACTACGTTTTCATATTGGCCCGAGCGTATAAGCCGCATACCAGTTATGATAGCCATGATACCTGATATGCAAGCATTGGAAACCACCACAGGCTGATTAACGAAATCAAAATAATCTGCCACTAATTTCGCGGAGGTCGGCATTGCGATCCGTTTTTTTAAGTCCGTACTATCAGGTTCAGTCTCCAGCAGGCTGATATTTCCTTTGGTAGAAGATATGATCAGCGCTGTGTTCCTATCAGCTACATCTATATTGGTTTTTTGAAGCGCATCGTTTATAGATGCGATCAGCAACCGCTCAAACCGGGTGTGCTTGTTATCACTAATAAAATTGCTGTCATCAAAAAGAGAAGCATAAAAAGGCTCATCGGCTATTGCTTTGTTGTGATGTTGTCTTACACCAGAAACAGCATTCTTTAACTGACCGAAGTTTTCGGCAGCAGTAACCCCGATTGGCGATATGATATTATCCGAAATAATATAGACTGCTGACATTATTTACTGATAAAAATATTCATTTCACATTGAGCAATCAACTCATTGTTCCGCTTAATGGTACCTGAAATTACGGTCATATCGAACACCTGGTTTTCAATTTTTATTTCGGTATGCAATTCGTCACCAATTTTTGGAAGATCAAAAACCTCAAAATTTTTAACCGAGCCAATATAACCAGCAGCAACAGGTTTATGATCCTGCTTTGCGGTATAACCGGTTCCGGCAGCTGCAGTTTGCGCGATATTTTCCATTAATCCGGCTTCGCTAAAGTCGCCGTTAAATACCAATACGTTGTCTTCCCTGATTGTAAACAAGGTTTTGGTTCTACTTTCATCACAAAACAATATTTGATCCACCATTACAAATGGTGATTGTTGAGGAATGAATGATAGGATATTTTCTGCTTGTTTCATTTTCAAATCTTGTCATTGGCAGTGGTAAAATTTCTCAAATTCTAAAATAAAAACAACAAAAGCGGTGTCAGCCTGAGCTTCGTCGAAGGGTGAGCGCAGTGGCCTTGCCGCGTGCTTAACATATTACAGAACCCACCACACATGGTTCGACGAGGCTCACCATGACAGCCTATTTAATTCCCTACCCATGACATTTTTTTCATTAGTCTTAAGTATACAACCCGCCGTTTACAGATAGCACCTGCCCGGTAATATAGCCAGCCTCCTTTGAGGCTAAAAAGCATACCGCATGCGCTACCTCTTCGGATGTTCCGAAGCGGTTAACCGGGATCATTTTTTTTAGTTCTTTTTCATCAAGGCCTTCCGTCATATCGGTTTTGATAAAGCCCGGGGCAATTGCGTTCGCTGTAATTCCGCTGCGGCCAACTTCCTGCGCCAGTGCTTTAGTAGCGCCAATCACTCCAGCTTTGGCGGCCGAATAGTTCACCTGTCCGGGCAAACCTTTCAATCCGGATAGTGATACGATATTTATGATTCTGCCATAACGGTTAAGCATCATGCCATCCAAGACCAAACGGGTAACACAGAAAAAACCATCCAGGCTGGTTTTTAAAACATCGTCCCACTGCTCATCCTTCATCCAGGCCATCAGGCTATCATCCCTGACACCTGCGTTGTTTACCAAAACTTCAATAATATTTTCGGGATTTGCTGTTGTCCAGCCGCCAAGCTCTTGCTTTACCTGGTCGCGGTTTGCAACATCAAATTGAAGCAACTCTCCATTCCCTCCCGTACCTTTTATTTGCAAAAGCGTGGTTTCTGCTTCCGTTAAATTGCTTTTATAATTAACCAGCACATAATAACCCATATCAGCCAGCTTTAAGCAAATCGCCCTGCCAATTCCTCTTGAGCCGCCGGTAACCAACGCAGTTTTCACCATTTTAATCTTTAAATGAAATTGCGGGGTCATTGGTTTCCAAAAATATCCTTACACTTTCCATCTCTTTATATTTTGGCTGATCCTCGATAAATTTTGGAAATATTTTCCGCACTTCGGTATATAAAGCTAAAGTATGTGCTGATAACCTCTCCTGGCAATCTAAATAATCTATCGCCTGTAAAATGGTCATTAACTGTATTCCAAGTACGGCAAACGAGTTATCAATAACTTTTTTTGTCATTAATGCGGCATTGCAGCCCATACTCACAATATCCTGGTTATCGTTATTGTTCGGGATGCTGTGCACATACATCGGGAACGAGAGCGTTTGATTTTCTGCCACAGTAGAAGTAGCTGTAAATTGTATACCCTGCATGCCAAAATTCAGCCCCAGAACGCCCAGGTTTAAGAAAGGCGGGAACTTTTGATTGAGCTTATTATTCAATAGATAATTTAACTGGCGCTCGGAAAGCATGGATAATTTAGTGATCGCGATCTTTAGCTTATCCATCTCCAACGAAACATAATCGCCATGAAAATTACCGCCATGAAAAACATTTTGGTTTACGTGATCGATCACCGGGTTATCGTTTACGGAATTTAATTCATCAACCAAAACTTTTTCAGCTTGTACAATGGTGTCATAAATAGGCCCTAATACCTGGGTAACGCAACGCAATGAATAATATTCCTGCACTTTATCTTCAAACACTTCCATTTCGATGTTATCAGGATGGTACAGGTGCTCTGACCTGCTACGGATCATTTTGCTGCCCTTTAATATTTCGCGCAACATACCCGCCACTTTATTTTGCCCCTTATGGTGTTTTACGATGTTTAATTCATGCGAATAATGGTCGTCATAAGCCTCCACAATTTCATTAACCATTGCCGAAAACATGGCCGACCAGCCCAGCAGCTTTTGTGCCTGG